>JALSMF010000093.1 GCA_026987795.1 Bacteroidales bacterium | reverse complement strand
ATACTCATACGCCTCCGGATAATCATTAATACCGCCGTTTACGGTTCTGTGGGTCTCAGCATTTATTTGTTCCTCAAATAAGGATTTTAATACAACAGCTCCTGCATTATTATCTTCAAGTCTTTTGATTTTGTCAGGGCTATCGGTTAATCCGGAGCTCCCGATAACAATAGGATTTCTTAAATTTAACCCCAAATACACGGTTTTTATATCCATTTTTTTATGTTTAATAAGTATTACAAAACTAATTAAAAATATCATTTTTCCTAAAAAAACAGAAAGAATTCGTATTTAACAACTGTCACCAATTTAGACTGATTTTAAATTAATCCCTGCTGTTAAAAATATATTAACCGAGCAATATCTTATATTATAAGGAGAATATCAAAAGTTAAAGAATATAAATATATAAAGACTTGAAAATACTTTTTATTTATTTATTTTTGTGTTTATTTTTGTGTTTAGACAACCAAAATTAACATCTGTCATATGACGGTTATCTTTATATTAATAGGTCTGAGCCTGATTGTAGCCTTTATTTTCTTAGGAATATATATTTGGTCTGTAAAAGACGGACAATATGATGATAACTATACCCCTTCCGTAAGAATACTTTTTGATGATAATAATATACCTCTGTCCGAGAAAGAGAAAGAAAAAGAAAAGAAAAACAACCCTAATAATAAAAAGTCTGAAAACAATTAAATTTTTATAAGTATGATACAGGAAAAATTTTATTATGACAATAAGATTGTAAAATTGTTCGCCTTAGCTACAATACTATGGGCAATCGTAGGAATGCTTGTGGGTCTCTGGGCTGCAGCAGAACTTGCATACCCTTCTTGGAATCTTAATTTATCTTGGCTTACGTTCGGAAGGTTGCGCCCCTTGCATACAAATGCAATTATTTTTGCCTTTACGGGAAATGCAATATTTACCGGAGCTTATTATTCTGTGCAAAGACTGTTGAAAGCAAGAATGTTCAGTGATTTACTAAGTAAAATCAATTTCTGGGGATGGCAATTTATTATTGTTTTGGCTGCAGTTACACTGCCGCTCGGAATAACAACGGGAAAAGAATACGCAGAGCTGGAATGGATAATCGACATTCTGATTGCCGTAGTTTGGGTTGCTTTCGGATGGAACCTGATAGGTACAATGATAAAAAGACGTGTGCAGCATATATATGTGGCAATTTGGTTTTTCCTTGCAAGTTTTGTTGCTGTAGCTGTATTACATATAGGAAACTCAATTGAAATACCGGTCAGCTTCCTTAAAAGTTATACTGTTTATGCAGGAGTTCAAGATGCTGTCGTTCAGTGGTGGTACGGGCATAATGCCGTTGCATTTTTTCTTACAACTCCCTTTCTGGGGTTAATGTATTATTTTCTTCCGAAAGCTGCGAACAGACCTATTTACTCATACCGATTATCAATTATACATTTCTGGTCTTTAATTTTTATATATATGTGGGCAGGACCGCATCACTTATTATACCAAGCACTGCCGGATTGGGCTCAAACTTTGGGTGTCGTTTTCTCAATTATGCTTATTGCTCCCTCTTGGGGAGGTATGATAAACGGGCTGCTTACACTGAGAGGCGCATGGGACAAAGTAAGGGACAGTGCTATTCTCAAATTCTTTGTTGTAGCCGTTACAGCCTACGGTATGTCAACTTTTGAAGGCCCTATGCTTTCAATAAAAACCGTTAATGCTTTAAGCCATTTTACAGACTGGACAATAGCCCATGTCCATATAGGAGGAATGGGGTGGAACGGTTTTATGGCTTTTGGTATGTTGTATTGGCTGATTCCGAAACTGTTCAATACAAAGCTACATTCGGAAAAATCTGCAAATCTGCATTTTTGGATTGCAACCCTGGGAATGTTAGCTTATTCTCTTCCTTTGTATTGGGCTGCATTTACACAAACCTTGATGTGGAAAGAATTTACAGATGCCGGATACTTGGCTTACCCGGAATTTTTAGATACGGTAACTCAAATTATACCTATGTATGTAACCAGGGTAATAGGCGGCACTCTTTACTTTACAGGTGCAATAATAATGATTCCGAACTTAATAAAAACTATGAAATCCGGACATATTATTGAAAATGAAGAAGCTTCTGCTCCTCCCAGAGAGAAAATTGCAAAGAAAAGACTTGCCGGAGAAACTCCTCACAGATGGGTTGAAAGAAAAGCCGTACATTTTACTGTTTGGGTCTTAATTGCCGTAATTATAGGAGGATTAGTTGAAATTATTCCTATGATTACCGTAAAATCAAATATTCCCACGATAGAAGCAGTTAAACCTTACACTCCTTTAGAACTGGAAGGAAGAGATATTTATGTCAGAGAAGGTTGTTATACCTGCCACTCGCAAATGGTAAGACCGTTTCGCTCTGAAACAGAAAGATACGGAGAATATTCAAAACAAGGAGAATTTGTTTACGACCACCCGTTCCAATGGGGTTCAAAGCGAACAGGTCCTGATTTGGCACGCTCCGGATACAGAGGCGGAAAAATGTTCAGACCTGCCGTATGGCACTATGAGCATTTTAAAGACCCTCAAAAATTTATAGAGGGTTCTATAATGCCGGCTTATCCTTGGTTTTTTGAAAATGATTTAGATTACAGTTCTCTTAAACGTAAAATTAACGTTATGCAAATGCTCGGAGTTCCTTACCCTGAAGGATATGCCGACCGAGCAGAGGCTGATTTGAAAAAACAAGCAGAAGAAATTGCGACAGAGCTTAAAAAAGCGGGTAAGGACATAGCCTGGAATAAAGAATTAATTGCAATGATTGCCTATCTCCATAAACTCGGCAAAGATATTTCCTTGGCTGCAGAAAGTAAAAAATCAGACGGTGATAACAGCACTATAAATATATCTTTATCTGATAAACCTGAAGATTTGCAAGCTGGAGCCGAAATTTTCAAAAGCACGTGTGCTTCTTGTCATGGTATAAACGGTCAGGGAGTTGTAGGTCCGAACTTAGGTGACAACTTTACTATACACGGAAGTGAGCCGGAAAATATTTACAATGTTATCGCTAACGGTGCAGGAATTATGATAGGATACCGATCTCAGTTTGACAAAACAAAATTGATACAACTAACAAGTTATGTTCACTCTCTGACAGGAACGAATCCTGAAAACGGAAAAGACCCTGAAGGCAACAAAATTAAATAAAATATAAATTATGCTCGGAGAAAAATTAAAATATCTGCAGGATAACCATTGGGTAACTGTCTGGCCTAACATCTCGGTTGTATTATTTACCGTAATTTTTATTCTGATAGTTATAATTGTTATCAGATATAAAAAAACAGATATTAAAGTATGGGAGTCAATGCCTCTTGATGATGAACAAAAAAGTATTTCTCCGAAAAAAAATCAACAGAAAAAGTAATTCATTTTTAAAACAAAATAAAATGGAAAACAACAATAAAGACCCTAAAGAAATTTTTGAAGGATATAATGAGAAATTTGATAAAAATTTGATAACGGACCATGATTATGACGGAATAAAAGAGCTTGACAACCCGCCGCCGCCGTGGCTTATGTGGTTATTCTACCTTACTGTCTTTTGGTCGCTGGGATACGTTGCTTATTTTCACTGGTTTAAACAAGGTCCTTTACAAGCAGAAGAATATGAAAACGAAATTGCAGAAGCAGAAAAAAAGTATAAAGATACTAAAGCCGAAACTTTTGAAATAGTATTGTTAAGTGATAAAACTTCGTTAGCGGCAGGAGCAGCAACATATGCAAAATCCTGCACCGCATGTCACGGGCAAGACGGAAAAGGCGGAATAGGTGTTAATCTTGTTGATGA
>JALSMF010000092.1 GCA_026987795.1 Bacteroidales bacterium | reverse complement strand
GTCATAGATAAAGGGGTTTTTGGCTTTCATTTTTATATCAAGTAAGCCGAGACCGGGATTTTTGTCATTTTTGTTGTTAAAATTCAAAAGTGTTTGATTATATTCGTCGGCAAGTTCGTCTTCGGTAAGGTTGTTGACATTTTCAAGTTTTTTTCTGAATTCTTTGATTTTATAATTTTCAATATAATTTCCTGACGTAAATACTAAACTTTCGGGTGTTTCTTTTATATAAAAAATTGCATGTTTTCCGGTAACGTTGTTAAAAGTGTAAAGGTCTGCATGATTTACTATGTTTTGAAGTATCTCAACCATAAGGTTAAATACTTTCATTTTTAAAATTACGGTTCCCTGTAATTGATTTTCTGTTATTGTAAGCAGATTGACAAGTGTTTCTTGTGTAAATGCTCCGATAAAGTTAAGCAGTATATTTTCTTTTTCAAGTATTTTGTGTCTTTCTATAATTCTTTTTAATGAGTCTTCATTGCTTGCTTGTGTTGTTTTATTAAAACCTATTATTTTAGAGTGCATATAGAAGAACGAGTAATCATCGTTTATTTTCTCGAAGGCATATGTCAGATTATTTCCTGATTTTCGTGCAATTTCAATTAATCCTAAGCCGGCTCCTCCTTTTTCTGAAAATTCTCCTTCGTCTAACTTTTCTAAAGAATATTTTTTCAGTTCATCTTTGTCAAGTTGATTTATTTTATCTATTAAATTTTTTATTTCTGCTTCCCGGGATGATTTTATGAGGTTTCCGGTTGTTATATAATAGCCGTCGGGTTTATATTGAACAACAAAAAGTCCGGGGTATCCTGCTAATTCGTCTGATTCTGAAGAGCTTTGATGTCGCGTAACGTTTTGCAGTCCTTCAACTATAATAAAAAATACTCTTTTTCTTATTTTTTTTTCAACGTTCTCCTGTTCGAGGTTAGATTCCGTCAGCGACAGTATTGTGTCCGTTACTTTGGTTGTAAAACTGCCTCTGTAGGTATACTCCATCGTACTTCCCTGAATGTTTTCAAAGAGTTTATAGGCTATATTGTTATTTTTTAAAGGAACGGATAATCCCATTATTAAATTTAAAGGGTTATATTTTGACAAAAACAAAGTTAATTATTTTATTTAAATATAAAAAACGTATATCATATTGATTATTTGCAGATAATTTTATACCGGTGTGTAAGCATTCTGCACAATCAATTAATATGGACAGTTTCAGTAATAAGAGCGACAATATTTTTTTGACTGTTCATTACTTTAAAACTAATATTTTCTTGACTAAAGTCTATATTTTCGACAGGGACGAGTTTATCTTTCAGGACATAAAAAACTCTGTCTTTAAAAGAGCCGTATGTGTTTTCGATTTCAGATTTTATTTTTTCGATGTCCAATTTTTCTTTAGAGTATAAAACACATAAATAGTCTTTGCCTGTAGTATTATCGGTTTGAATATATCGGTCTTCATCAGGAATTGCAACATCATTTTTTGCATAGTTGAGTGCAGGCGATATACTTTTATCATACGGAAATATTGTAAAAGTTTTTTTTGTTGCATCGTATCCGAAAGCGTAAACATAGGCGGGGACTGAATTTGATATGTAAAGTCTGAATAAGGTTCCGGATTTATAGGGTTCCGTCAGTTTGTAAATATCGTTATCGTAAACGGCTTTACTTTGAGTTCCGTCAGCTTTTATAAATTTTATGCTTCCGGCAAGAGAAAATTCATTATTTGTTTGTGATGTTCTGAAATTAATCATTTCATATGCATATTTTACGAATTTATGAAAGTTTTCGTAAGAAATCCATATATATCCCTCATTTCCCCATTGCGTTCCCCAACTGTTCATTATTTCAAAAGCTCCTCCGTATTTATTATCGTCATAACCTATAACACACATTGCATGACCGCCGTATGTTAAACTGCTTGTTTCTGTCGGGTTCCATTCTTCTTTTGCCGCGTAGAAAGATTCAGGTGTATTCATTCCTATTATTACCGGATTATTTTGACTTATACTTTTTTTAACGGCTGCTGTTTTAAAGTCTTTAGAGTCAAATAATCCGAAAATTTTTGCATAGTCTTTGATTTTATATGATGATGCTTTTGAAAACAGAGAAGGAGAGAGGTATGCCGGGCAATTTACCTCAGTCATGTCGGAATATTTACAGACTCCCTTTGTTTTCAGTATTTCAAGTGCATCGGATATTGATGAGCCAAGTTGACACCAAGTGTCTGTGCTGTTTTTGATTTGCTTGTATACAAATCCGGGTGAAAATGTGTTTGAAGTTATTTCTTCTGTGTTTGTTCTGTTTTTGTTTATTGATTCAAGAATTGTCATACCCGCATATGCTGTTGACCAACCGACACAAGTTCCGAATTGTCCTTGGCTTTTAGGAACCGGGGTATATTTTTTCAGCGAATAGGATGAAGGTATGTTTGTGTATAAACTTCTTGTAAGCGGTGCTTTTTTCTGAACCGATTTGTATTTGTCGTCATTAAAGTTCAGCCCTGTCCCGTATTTTTGTGCAGGAAGCAGGTTTGTAACCGAACTTATGAGTATTAAAATTATTATTGTTTTTTTCATTTTGGTTTTTATTACGGCAGGTTATTAATGTACAGATTAAATAAAAAACAGTTTTTTCACTGTTTAAGTCATTTTGTTGTTTGTAAATTTTATAAGTATTATTTTTTGAAATAGAAATCTCCGAAAATCGAAGAATTTTCCCACGGAACTTGCATTTCATTTGATAATTTATAGACATTATTTCTGACGGCTTTAAAGACATCTTCGATTTTATATCCCGGTTGTTGAAGAGCTTTTACAAGTTCTTGGGTGTATAGTCCGTTTTCACCGGAACCGTCTGAGGCAACCGAGCCCGGAGCCGTAGCATAAGCAATAAAAGTTCCTTTAGGGGCTGTTGTCGTAGCTAATCCGTTTCCGCCTCCGGAGCGAAAACTTCGTGCAAAGGGGTTATTTCTGCAGGCATCTAATATTACTATGTTTAAATCGTTTTGAGCATAATCCATTTCTCCGAGAACTCTTTTTAAGTTAACCGCCTCTAACTCAACATCTTGTTCTTTGTTGATTACTGCGGTTACAGGGACAAGATAGTTTTCACCGTTCAGTTGCATTCCGTGTCCGGCATAATAGAATAATCCTACACCTTTTTGTTTGCTTAGTTTATTTCCGAACTCTCTGATTCTCATTTTCATTTCATTTTGGCTTAAGTCAGTATATGACATAACTTCAAAACCTAATTTGTTGAGTTGTTTTGCCATCAGCTTGGCATCATTTACGGGGTTTTTGAGGGGTGACATTGTGTATGCGGAGTTTCCTATGACAAGAGCCAGTCTTCTTTGGTCAACGGTATTATTATTTGTTTTAATTGTTATTGTTCTTACATCTGAAGTAATTTCTCCGCCGGCATTTGTAACCTTTACGGTAATTTTATTAACTCCGTCTTCAAGAGGTATATCGCGTTCAATTGTAAAATCACAGTTTGCATTTACTACGGTATAGCCTCTTGTAGCATAATTAACTTTAATTTTTCCGTTTACCAAAAATTGAACGTTTTCGAGTTCACTGTCAGATTTTATGCAAATTTTTGCTTTAATGCTTTTTGAGTCTGCCGCTGTATTTGTATATTGGGGATAAAGCCAAGTAACCTGAGGCGGAGATTTGCTTTTTTGATTTCCTATGAACTCTCCGTTTTTCCAAAGACCTGATTTTGTTGTTCCGTTTGAATAATATACAGTTCCTATTCCGTTATATGTTCCGTTTGAAAATTCTCCCACATATTTTGTTCCGGATGCAAATGTATACGTTCCTTGTCCGTTATAT
>JALSMF010000091.1 GCA_026987795.1 Bacteroidales bacterium | reverse complement strand
GTTTCGATTACGGAGGCGATTTTGAAAATGCGGTAAAATATACCGTTAAGGCATTAGAATACAGTGAAAAGATAAACTACACAAACAGTATTGTTGCATTAAACTTGCATATTGCTCAGTATTACAATAACATAGCCAATGTTGAAAAAGCATTTACGTATTGCGAACATGCATCGAATTATATTGAAAAAATTACCAATCAGGAAATAAAAGCAAGTTTTTATAATACCTTGGGTGAAATATATTTTTTAAATTCAAACAATAAAAAAGCAAAGATTAATTTTTTTAAGACTTTGAATATAAGCAGAAAAGTTGATTATAAAATAGGTATTGCTGTTGCCTGTATAAATCTTGCAAAACTTTTTTTAGAAGAAAAAAAAATCAAAGAAGCGGAGAATTATGCAGGATTATCTGTTAAAGCAGAAAAAGAAATTAACGATATAAGCGGTGTAATATCTTCTTTGATAATATTTTCCGAAATTCAATATTTACAAAAACAATATAAAAAAGCATTGTTAAATTTAAAAGAAGCTAAAAAATTAAGCTTGGCGAATGGTATTTATAAGGATTTGCCTGATATCGATTTTCATTTTTACACTATTTATAAACTGACAGGAAAAACAAAGAGTGCTTTAGAATATTATGAGCGTTTTCATAAAATAAAAGACAGCTTAAATGCGGTTGAAGTTAAAGAAAAAATTGCCGATATTGAGATTAAATATCAAACCGAAAAAAAACAGCATAAAATTGAACTTCTAAATGAAGAAAATAAAACAAAAGAACAAAATTTAAAAGCAAGAGGATTTTTAATAGCTTCTCTTATTTTATTGTTGTTTTTAATAACCGGAGCAGCTTATTTTTTCAGAATGAAAGCTTTTCATAAACTGAATAAAATGGAGCTTGAAATTCAAAATTATATTTTAAAAAGTGAAGAGTTAAACCGAAATATCTCGAATAATTACAATGATAATTTAGAATATTTTTCAAAAAAACATCAACTTACCGAACGCGAAACCGAAGTTTTGGAACTGATATGTAAAGGAAAAACCAATGCCCAAATTGCCGAAAAAATATTTGTTTCCCAAAATACGGTAAAATATCATATCAAAAATATCTATTTAAAAATGGATGTAAAAAATCGCGTGGAAGCACGAAATAAAATTTCCGGTTAAGCCATCCCCCAAATTCATAATCAAAATTATATTTTAACACTTTTTTATCTTCTTTTTTGAATTTGTCAATTTTAAATGACATATTTTTCTCTCTTTTCCTAAAAAAATATCAATTTTTATAAAAACTACCCAATCGGGTGGGAAATAATTCAGTTATTGTCCGAATATTTGCAGAAAGATATTTGTAAATGAGTTCGGAGCGGAAATACAATTTATCAAAAACGGAGTTGAAAATTATCGGCTTGCTGGAAAAAGGGTTAACAAATAAGTTAATTTCCGAGCAATGTAAAATTTCCGAAAATACCGTAAAGTTTCATCTGAAAAATATCTATAAGAAATTAGGTGTACACAGTCGCTTGCAAGCAATACATCGAATACACAAAAACAATTTATTTAATTAACTAAAAAAAGTAACATGAAAACAATCTCAAAAATTAAGTACGGAATTATTTTAGCGGTAATCGCATTTTTTGTTTCCTGTAAAGGGGAAATCGGACCTGCCGGACCAGCAGGTGCCGACGGAAAAGACGGAACAAACGGTATTGACGGTGTTGACGGAACCGACGGGCAAGACGGTAACGCAAATGTAACCGCTTCGGGCTGGATTACACCGACTTGGTCGGCAACAGGTAGTGGTTACGGTGATTTTTCAGTAAATGAAGCAGAAATTACAACTGATTTTATGAATACCGGAGTTGTATTGTCATACACAGATTGGACAGGACTTGGGCAATATATTTATGCTTTGCCCTACACTTTTCAGGACGGAGGAACGGTAAGTGTGAATTTTAATATGCAAGCCGGTAAAATAAGATGGTGGTTTAATGCCGACCATAATTATACGCCCAATGCGGGAGCTAAATTCAGATATGTGCTGATTCCTGCTTCATCAAGCAAATCCGCAAATCCGCAACAGGAAATTTTGTATAATTTAGACAAAGCCGGTGTGGATGTTAACAATTATTATGATGTCTGTACTTATTTCGATATTGAACCGTAGAAAATCCTTGAAAATGAAAAATAAAGGTCGCATGTTTCTTTTTGCGACCTTTTTTTATGCCAAAATATCGGTAAAATAATTCCACAAAACATTATCGGGCGGTTTTGCTTTTACAATAACAGGATCTTTTTTTACGGGATGAATAAATTCAACTTTATAAGCATGCAAGTGAATGCCGCCGTCGGGATTTGAACGCGGAAAGCCGTATTTTAAATCACCTTTTATATAACAGCCGAGTTTGGCAAATTGTGCTCTTATTTGGTGATGTCTTCCGGTATGCAGTTGTATTTTAAGCAAATAATAATCTTTTGAATTGCCGATAAGCTCGTAGCTTAAACTTGCTTTTTTAGCATTTTTCACTTCTTTTTCGTAAGCGTACGACTTATTTTGCTTACGATTTCTTACCAAATAGTGTGTTATTGTATCTTTTAATTCAGGCGGTTTGTTGTTTACAACGGTGAGATATGTTTTATGAATTTTTTGTTCGGAAAACATTTTATTTAATCGTGTTAAAGCTTTGCTTGTACGTGCAAAAATTACGATTCCGCTTGTGGGTCTGTCGAGCCGATGTGTAATACCGAGAAAAATATTACCGGGTTTGTTATATTTTTGTTTTATGTATTCTTTAACGGTATCGGCAAGAGTTATATCTCCGGTTTTATCGCCCTGAACAATTTCTCCGCATTTTTTGTTTACGATAATAATGTGGTTGTCTTCGTATAAAATTTCGGGCATTTCAATAAAACTTCCTTCTTGTAAATATTTTTGACATATGTTTTTGCGAATTTTCGGTATCGGCTTGCATCAATACCATAGGTATGTCAATTTCGGGTTCAATATTACATATTTTTTCGGCAACGGTTTCGGCATCAAGCATTTTTTTATAAAATTCTTCGTGTTTTTTATCGAAAACAAAGAGGCAAGTTTCTATATCCATTTCTTTTGCAAGAAAAAAACTGTTTTGTATAAGGTCTAAAAATAAGCGAATGTTTTTCCGGTATTCTTTTGAAGTGGCAATTCGCCAAGAACTGCCGAGTATTTTTTTATTTTTTCTGAAGCGGTCAGTTTCTTCTTTAAAAAATTTATCGGTGTGCAAACCGGCAGAACTGTCAAGTGTCATTGAATTTGTTCCGATAATTTTCCCGCCAGATTCGGCAATTAATATGTTTGTTTCAGGGATTTTGTTTAAATGCGGATACAAATCAACATATTCGTTATATCGTGAAGATATATGTCCTGATTCAACTAAAGTATCGTGAACCAACTTCCCTATTTCATACAAACGGTTAAAGTCTCTTAACTTATGGAGTTTGTAATTATAAGCTGACATTTGTGATGTTTTTACGGCGCCACAATATATAAATTATTTATATAATTATAAACACTTTAACAAAATAATATTTATTATTTTATTTGATATTTGATATTTTCAGGATAAGTTTTACGGTTGTTCCGTTATTTTCTGAGGATTTAACAAATATTCGCCCTCCTAACAATTTTGTAATAAATTTTGCAATAGATAATCCTATGCCTGTTCCTTCATAAAATTTGTTTCGCTTGTCTGATTTTCTGAATACGTCAAAAATAAAAGGCAATTCTTCGGACGGTATACCTATTCCGCTGTCTGATACTATGTATTCAACTTCATTATTATTTTTTTTATTAATCAATATTTCTATTTTA
>JALSMF010000090.1 GCA_026987795.1 Bacteroidales bacterium | reverse complement strand
CTTGAAGCAGAGTATAATCCTGATTTTATAAAAGACCGGTTTATTGTTATCCCTGATTTATACGAAAACAGAACATTAAAAAGATTCAGTATTAAAACAACACTGTTTAACAATAAAGTAATTTCCGTAAATACAAATGCCGATTTCAGCCAAACATACAGTAACAGAGAAAATCTGACGAACATAAGAACAGACGTTAAACAAGTAGGAAGTGCTTTGAGTTTTCTAAACAGCAAACTTCCGGTAAATTTAAGTTTTAATAAAACAAAGTGGAAGCAAGAAGAAACCGAAACGGACAGAGTCTCAAATATGGACAGACTGAATTTTACGGCAAGAACATCGAAATCATTCTATTCAAATGACAAGCATGATTTAACATATCTGCATGATAATTACTCTTTTGATTATGTCAACCTTTATCAGACAAATATTATTTCAGATATAATTACACTCAATGATAATTTTAATTTTGGCGCAGATAAAAAATACAATTTTCGCTCAAGAGTTTCTTATCAGAACCAAAGAGGCACATTCAGTTTTACCAAACTTCAAGCCGATGAAAATCTAATACTGAAACTCCCGGAAAATTTCACTTTTTATGCAAATTACAATTACAATAAGTTAGACCGAGAATTTCAGAATACGGTTACAAATAATATAAGAACAACACTTCGCCATAAGCTTTATCTTAGTCTGAACACAGATATATTTTACGAATATCGGAAAACAACACATAATTCCTATGAAGAAAGCTATAATACATTAGGAGGAAACCTTTATTACACAAAAAAAATACCTTTTAAAGGAAGATTAAATTTATCGTATAACTACCGCAGGCAAAATTTTAATACACAGAGCGAGCCGGTAACCGTACAGGTTACAAACGAAAGTCATATTCTTGCCGACGGCGAAATCACTTTACTTGAAAGACCCTTTATACAAGTATCTTCAATTATAGTAACAGATATTACCGGAGCAATTGTTTATCAGCCTGATTTAGATTATCTTATAATAGAGCATGACAACTATGTCGAAATACGGCGGTTCCCCGGAGGTTTAATACCCGATAATACCGAAGTTTTTGTTGATTATTTAGTGAATATGCCCGAAACTTACAGTTTTGACCTAAATTATAATAAATTCTCATCAAGCATTTCATTTTGGAAAAAATATATAGAGTTCTATTTTAATGCGGCAAAACAAAACTATGTAAACCTTGTTAATGTTGATTTAATAGTCCTTAACTATTTTACTCAATATAAATACGGAATAAGAACCGATGTTAAGTTTGCGGCGGCAGGTGTTGAATTTGACAAATACAACAGCAGTATAGTGCCGTATGAAATGATTCGATATTATGCTTCCGCACAAAAAACATTTAAAGGAAACCTTATTTTGTCCTTAAATGCCGATTTCCGAGATTATTATTTAACTAATGACAATGTAAGACACCAATATTCAAACATTTCGGCTAAAACAGTTTACAGAATTCAGGATATTACCCGAGCAAGCCTTGAATTAGGCTACAGAAAACAAATAGGAGAGGGGATAGATTTAGACTTGCTTACGGCAAGACTGGAGTTTACCTCACAATTCAACAAGCTGTTTGCAACGCTTGGTTTTGAAAAATATAACAGAGACTTTTTAGGAGAAATTAATAATTACACAGGAGTATATTTCAGATTAATAAGAAAGTTCAGAAACTGATGAAAAAAATAGGATTAAATATTATCGCACTAATCCTGACAGGAATATATATATTATTCGTCCCTGTCGATATGTTTGCTCAAGAGAAATCTTGCACAGACTGTCACTCAAAACTTATCAATAAAAAAATCTTTCATGCTGCAGCTGACGATTGTTCAAACTGCCATTCAATTACGGTAAACCAAGAACATTTTACTAAAAAAAATGACTTTGCACTTAATGAAAAAATGCCTGACTTGTGCTATATGTGCCATGAAGCTAAAAATACAAAAAAGAATGTCCATATGCCTGCAGCCGAAGGAGAGTGCACTATATGCCATGCTCCGCACAGCTCTCCTTATGTAAACTTGCTGACCAAAAGTCCGACTTCAAAAATGTGTTACGAATGCCATGATTTAGATATCTCCGGAAAAGACTTTTTGCATCTTCCCGTAAAAGAGGGTAAATGCGAAAATTGCCATGACCCGCACCAATCCGACAACAATAAATTTTTACAATCGGAAAAACCTCAATTATGTTTCAATTGTCACGAAAAACAAAAAAATGAAACAAATTTAGATTATGTGCATCCGCCTTTTGATGATGACTGTTCAAATTGTCATAACAGTCACAAATCGCAATATAAAAATCTTCTGACGGAAAAAACCCCGACACTGTGTTTTAACTGTCATGAAGGTCAGGATTTGATACAAAATTCAAAATCCGTTCACGGTGTTATAAAAGACAAAAAAAGTTGTTCAAACTGTCATTCGCCGCACGCATCAAAGTATAATAAATTTTTGTATGAAGAAAATAACCGACTTTGTTTTTCGTGTCATAACAGAACAATCAAAACCGAAAAAGTAAAAATCGAGAATATAAGTCTGAAAATTAAAGATGCAAAATCAGTGCATCCTCCTATTGAGATTGACGGTTGTACAGCTTGTCACAATCCTCATTATTCCGAAAACAATTATTTACTTAACTTAAAATATCCGGACAAGCGATATACAGAAGCAATACCGGAAAATTTCGCACTTTGTTTTGAATGTCATGACAGCGGTCTGCTTACCGAACAAAATACGACATCGGCAACAAATTTCAGAAACGGGAATAAGAATATGCACTTTTTACATATAAAAGGTAAAAAAGGAAGAAGTTGCAGCCTGTGTCATGATATACACGCATCCGGAAATCTGCACCTGATTAAAGAAAAATCTGAATTCGGTAATTGGGAAATGGATATGAATTATAAAACTTTTAATAACGGCGGCTCTTGTTTTCCGGGGTGTCACGGGGAAAAATCTTATATCAGAGAATAAATTATAAAAATAAACACATGAAATTATTATTTAAAGTATTACTTATAATTTTTTCGGCAGGAGTTATCGCTGCGGCTCCTTTTATAAAAACAAATTTAATTAAAAACAAACCTGTTTATTATAAAAACACAAATAAAATAAACGACAGAGAATGTTCATTTTGTCATAATGATATAATTAAATATAAAGTATTGCATGCTCCGGTTACCGATGATTGCCGGAACTGTCACGAAAGTATAAGCGAAAAACACCCGCAAGCAAAAAATATTGATTTTAAATTAGTAGAAAAGACCCCTGATTTGTGTTTTATATGTCATGAACCTAAAAATGACAAAAAATACGTACATTCTCCCGTTAAAAACGGAGATTGCAAATCCTGTCATTCACCGCACGGTACCGATAATCAATATCTTTTATATAAACCGTCACCGACTCTTGTATGTGAACAATGCCACGATTTTGATTTCAAAGAAAAAAGTAATATACATGCACCCATAGAACTTGACGGTTGCTTATCTTGCCACGATTCACATCAGTCAGACCACACTTATCTGTTAAACGAAGAAAAACCGGCTCTGTGTATAACCTGCCACGATAACATAGGTGTCGAAAAACAAGCAAAATTTCAGCATGCACCTTTTGAAGACGACTGCTCTAATTGCCACAGCCCCCATAATTCAAAAGAAAATTTCTTACTTAACGAATCTGTTCCCGAATTGTGCTTTACTTGTCATGACGATATTCAGACAATATTGCGGGAATCAAAACATATTCACAAAGTTTCGGAGGGCAAAAATGACTGCAATTCTTGTCATTCGCCTCATGCATCCGGAAATAATAAAATATTAAG
>JALSMF010000089.1 GCA_026987795.1 Bacteroidales bacterium | reverse complement strand
GTGTTATCTCTCGAAATTTTTGCAGGACCGTATGTGTAGACGACATCTGCAATTTCGTTTAACGGTATTAGTTTTCCGTCGGAAGCACGCAGAGGCAAATTTCTGATGTTTTCAATATCTTTTCTGAAAGAATTATTATATCTGAGCACCAAATCGAAACGTTTTTCTCCTTCAAAAACGCTGCCCGTAATGTTTCCTCCGAATGCTGTTGTAAGTGTATTGTTGATGTCTTTTACGTTCATTCCGTAACGTGCAATTTTTTGATTGTTGTAATTGATGCTTATTTGCGGAAGTCCGGCGGTTTTTTCAATAATTACATCGGCTGCACCCGGAACATCGTCAATCAGTTTTTTAATTTCAATAGCTTTTTTATTCAGATACTCCATATCTTCACCATAAATTTTTACGGCAATATCGGCACGAACACCGGTTATAAGTTCGTTAAACCGCATTTCTATGGGTTGTGTAAATTCGTATTCTATTCCCGGAAAAACAGACAGGGTTTCTTTGATTTTTTCCGCAAGTTCTTCTTTACTGTCGGCATTTTTCCATTCGCTTTTGGGTTTAAGGCGAATTATCATATCAACTTCTTCCATAGACATAGGGTCGGTGGGCACTTCGGCAGCACCTATACGACAAACGATTTGGTCTATTTCTTCAAAATTATCAAGCAGTTCGTTTTCCATATCGGTCATTGTTTTAATGGTTTCCGATAAGGAAGTTCCTGTTTTTAAAACGGGTTGAATAACAAAATCGCCTTCATCGAGCGTAGGAATAAACTCACCGCCCATTTTTGAAAAAATAATTCCCGTAAATATTAAAGATGCCAAAGCTGCTCCGAGAACAATTTTTTTATGATTGTATGACCATTCTAAAACCGGTTTGTATGATTTTTTAATTAAATTCATAAAAACTGCTGAAATATTTCTTTTTGACAGTTGTTTCGGTTTAAGAAAGAGTGCCGATGCAACCGGTAACCACGTAAATCCGAATATCATTGCACCGATTATGGCAAAACTGAATGTCATAGCCATAGGACGAAACATTTTTCCTTCTACACCGGTAAGGGATAAAATGGGAATGAGGATGATGAGAATTATAATTTGCCCGAAAACAGCTGAACTCATCATTTTACCGGCACCTTCGGAAGTTATTTTGTCATACATCAGTTGCCTTTTTTCTTTGGGCGTATTCATAAGTTCGCTTCTTTTCAGAATAAGACTGAGCATTATAAATTCGACCAAAATAACGGCACCGTCTATTATAATTCCGAAGTCTAATGCACCGAGACTCATAAGGTTTGCATCAATTCCGAAAATATACATCAGTGAAATAGTGAACAATAATGCAAGCGGAATAATTGATGCGATGATGAGTGCCGAGCGAATATCTCCGAGTAGCAGCAGAACGACAAGAATTACGATTATACTTCCGAGCAGGAGGTTTTCGACAATCGTAAAACTTGTTTTTGCAAGCAGTTCGCTCCTGTCCAAAATAGGATTTATGTAAACGCCTTCGGGCAGTATTTTTTGCAATTCGTCAATTTTTTTATGCACTGCGTTTATAACATCTTGCGAATTGGCATCTTTGAGCATCATAATTTGTCCGAGAACTTTTTCGCCTTCGCCGTTTGCCGTTATGGCTCCGAAACGGTTGGCATACCCGGTTTTTACTTCTGCAATATCTTTTACGAGAATTGGTTTATCGCCGTTTTTCTTTACGACAATGTTTTTTATGTCTTCAATACTTTTCAGAAGTCCGTTTCCGCGAATAAAAAAGCTTTGATGTCCTTTTTCGATGTATGCACCGCCGGCAATTGAGTTGTTATTTTCAAGAGCGTCAAGAACTTCCGTTATGCTTATGTCATAATTATAAAGCTTTTGCGGATTTATTGAAACTTCAAATTGTTTCAGAAATCCGCCCCACGAATTTATTTCTACAACACCCGGAATGCCGGATAAATTTCTTTTTACAATCCAATCTTGGATGGTTCGCAGTTTCATAGCATCGTATTTATCTTTGTAGCCGGGTTTTACGTCAAGCGTATACTGATAAATTTCTCCCAAACCTGTTGTAATGGGTCCGAGGGTTGGAGAGCCGAAACTTTCAGGGATATTTTCTTTTGCAACTTTTATCTTCTCTTCTATAAGTTGTCGCGGCAAATAGGTTCCCAAGCTTTCGTCAAAAACAATTGTAACAACGGACAAGCCGAATTTTGATACGGAACGAATTTCCTGCACGCCGGGGAGGTTTGCCATTTCAAGTTCAATAGGATAGGTTATAAACTGCTCAATATCCTGTGTTGAAAGATTTGTAGAAACGGTAATAACCTGAACTTGGTTATTTGTAATATCCGGCACGGCTCCTACCGGAATTCTCGAAAGAGAAAATAATCCGAAACCGGTAACCGTAGCCGTAAAAAGAAGGATTATAAGTTTGTATTTTATGCTGAAATTGATGATTGATTTTATCATAAGAGTTTTGTTATAACGGTAATACTTTTTTGTTAAAGGGAGAAACTGTAATCATAGAGATTAATTTACGACATGCTTAAAAAACACGCCGTAAATATGAAGTTTAGAGTTTTTTTTAATAGTTTGTTTCTTTAATTTCAAAGTATGATTGCGGATGTAAACAAGCCGGGCATACTTTCGGTGCTTTTTCACCTTCATGAACATAACCGCAGTTACGACATTTCCAGTAGATTTTTCCGTTACGTTCAAAAACTTTTCCTTCTTCGAGGTTTTTGTATAAAGTTCTGTAACGTTTTTCGTGTTCGGCTTCTACTTTTGCAATCATTCTGAAAGCTGTTGCAACCTCTTTAAAGCCTTCTTTTTCGGCAATGTCGGCAAATTCGGGATAAAGTTCCGTCCATTCTTCGTTTTCGCCTTCGGCGGCAGCTTTAAGGTTCTCAAGTGTTGTTCCGATTTTTCCGGCAGGATATGTAGCCGTAATTTCTACCATATTACCTTCCAGAAATTTAAAAAATCGTTTGGCATGTTCTTTTTCGTTTAGAGCCGTTTCTTCAAAAATAGCGGCAATCTGTTCCAAGCCTTCTTTTTTTGCTTGTTTTGCAAAATAATCGTAACGCATACGTGCCTGCGATTCGCCTGCAAATGATTTTAACAGATTTTGCTCTGTTTTGGTTCCTTTTAAACTTTTCATAATGCTTAAATTTTTAATTGTTAGAATTATTTATATTTCTGAAAATTCACTTTTGCTTACACCGCAAGTCGGACAAGTCCAATCTTCCGGTAAGTCTTCGAATTTTATTTTTTCTGTATTATTGTCATAAATATGCCCGCAAACATTGCATTTATAAATCTTTTCTTCCGATTTCCCCTTTTTCTCTTTTTTGATGTATGAAGGTGCATTTTTCGGTGTAACGCCTTTTTTTGCTTTCCTGTAATAGTCATAGGTCAAGGGTTCTTCCGAATTTGTGAGCATTTGTGCATCAATCAATTCTCCGACAAATAAAATGTGTGTTCCCATGTCAATTTCATCGGTTAGCTTAAACTCCATATAAGCAATGCTGTCGTTAAGAACTGCGGGGACATTTGTTTTTCCGTATTTTATGTCAAAACCGTTAAGTTTGTTAATTTTTTTTCCGGATTTAAATCCGAAATTTCCGATGGTTTCCGATTTTGCATTTTGGCTTAAAATTGAAACCGAAAATGCTTTGTATTTTTTTATAAATTCGCTTGTGAAATTATTTTTATTGCAACTTACGGCAAATTTCTGCGGTTCCGAAGTAATTTGAAATACTGTGTTTGCAATGTATCCGTTTCCTGTTTCTTTATTTCCGGAACTTACGATGTAGAGTCCGTATGAAATGTTGTATAGTGCTTCAATGTTCATATTTTAAAATTTA
>JALSMF010000088.1 GCA_026987795.1 Bacteroidales bacterium | reverse complement strand
GAGTTTATGTTTTTTTCAGCCTTGTAATCAGAATAAATAAGCAATTCCGTAAAGTTTCTTTCCGCAAAATAAGAAATCTCCGTTTTTTTATCAAAGTAGTTTGCTTTTTGATACTCATTTGTTAATTGTGTTTGAAAAAAGTACTTATCGTTTACTTTATAATCATATTTCAGATTAGAAAAGAATCTGTTTATTTTACTTTCAGAATCAGTACGGATGAAAATCTCATTTTCTGTTTTATCACCGGAAAAATACTGCATATTTTCGTTAATAAATCCTGCTGAAATTTTTGTTTTCAATTTTTTCTTGTCCGAAAAATATTCAACGATTGTTTTAAAGTCATTCCCTTTCTGACTCTCAAGCCTTTCACCTCCTTCAAAAGACATAACAGACGGAATGTTTCTGTCGAAATACTGCATCCATGTATTTATTTTCACTTTTTTATTTTCAGACAATTTGACTGCAACAGTGTTCAACAAAGCATTTTTTTTATAATCGGCATTTTTTTGTCTTTCATAAACCGGATTTCCTACGGCATTGTTATAATACAAAAAATCATTTTCCGACTGTTCGTGATAAAACTTTAAAGATGCGGCTATTACTGAATTACCGCCGGTAATTTTTGCAAATGTCTTGTACGTACTGTTACCTCCTAAAATTTGCATCAGCGAAGTTGAAAAACCTTTTTTTGCTTCAATGCCGGAGGTAAGCAAAATTCCGCCGCCCAAAGCACCGCCTACGGACAGTAAAGAACTTCCGCTTTTTAAAATAACGGCTTTGTCAACAAAAAAAACAGGTACTAAAGATAAATCAGCTTGCCCGAGCATAGGATTATTCAGAGATATACCGTTCCATAAAATTTGCGTGTGAGAAGCACCCGTTCCGCGAAAAGATGCAGTTGCCGACAGCCCCTGCCCGTACGATTTTATAAAAATATCCGTATTTTCCGATAATAATTCGGACAAAGATATATCAGCATTTTCTCTTATAACACTTGAATCAGTTTCAAAGCAAATTGCAATGACTTTATTCGGTTTTATTATCTTATCTCCTATTATTTCAACCTCTTCTATATATAAAGTATCCGCATGATTTTGAGAATATATCCCGCAATACGAAAAGATTAAAAACATTATGAGAATACTCTTTTTCAAAATAATCCCCTGTTTAATTTTTAATAATTTTTTTTATACAAACAGTGTTTTTATCTGATATTTTCACAAAATAAATACCTGAAGTCAATGTTGAAATATCAATTTGCTCATTTTCAGAATAACCCTTAATTTTCTTAAAAATATTCCCAAAACTGTCTGATATTTCTATGTTTACATTATTTACATTTTTAATCCCGAAAAAATTTAATGCAGGGTTCGGATACGGAACAAATATATTTGGGCTGCCGTTTTCAATATATCCCGGTTCCGAAACCGTAACATTTATACTTGTCGAAATATTCGGATTTGACACAAGTGTTGCCGTAACGGTCAAATTTCCGGTTTGTGTTGCCGTTAAAATATTATTTTCATCAACGGATGTTCCGGGCAAATCGCAAGAGAACAAAATATCGGCTGCGGTCTGTAATTGTCCTTTATTAAACAGAAATGCTTCCAAAGGATATTGATTTCCCGTATATATCGTTTGAGGCAAATCTTTTATTACAATAATTTCCTCTGCTCCTGTAACAGAATTATCAGGCAAAATATCAACCGCTCCGGAAATCTCTGTCGACAACTCTCCCAACCATCCGAGATTTGCATTTACTCCGCAAGTAACTTTTATAAAATCTATTTCGTTTAAATATACATAGTTTCCGTTTTCATCAACAGCCCAGGAAATATCAAAAGAATCACCTCCCATATTTTCGGTTTCATTTGTATAAGGATTATCAGGCAGTTGTGAATTTACATCACCTCTGAGCCGATTATCCGCATAGCCGAAAACTCTTTGATACGAGTGTATATTTGCAGCATCCGAGTAGTCTATATTTGCGGTTATTTTTGTCCCGGACAGTGTATAATTTACCTGATTTATATTCGGGAAATTTTCCGGCAGAGGGTAATAAGTTTGTGTATGATAATCATTTGCAAAAATATATCCGCTTTCGCCGACATTGTCTGTCCAAGGAACATCAGCAGCCGATGATTGCCCGGGATTTGTATATGTTATTTCATAATTATGAACTGCGGAGGAGAAAAAATAATCACTTCCTGCAAGCTCATACCAAATATCATCAGGTAGTCCGTTTGCATTTTCATCTTTCATAACAGAAACTATTCCCGGCTCTGCACTTAACTCTGATGCAGGGTTTCCGAAAATTACAAAGTCTATTCCGTAAGGATTATCAATATTATTTTCAACAGGATTTTGAAACTTAAAAATAATATAACCGCCGAATGCTCCGAGACTTACAATTCCTGTTGTTGTTCCTGTAATTGACTGTGCCGCCGCCTGATTTCCGTACGGAGTATTAATAAATTGACCGGGGGCAGGTTTATATTCAATTATTTCAGAGATATATTGAGCTTTTAAGTTTAAGCTCAATATTAAAATGAATAGTAATAAACAGCTTTTTTTTGTCATATTCTGCAATTATCAAAAAAACATTTTAAGAAACTTTCTTGATTTGCAGAAAACGATGCAGGCAGGATAGAGCACCGTTGTTGCTTGCCTGTTCTCCGCAGACTGCAAAACAAAGTCGGGTATCGGCAGGTCTTCTGACTTACTCTTGATTATACACCTTCCCGTCCGTCGGTTCAGACAGTGGTACCTTGTATAATCTGAAAAAGAGCTTACAGCAGCGGGAACTGTTGCCGATTTTCACGGCATTCCCTATTATCTCATAAAAGAGACCGATACTTTTGCAAAGTTAATATATTTTACTGATATATTATCAAAATTTAATCCCGACTTTATCGGGATTAAAAATATTCTGATATTACCAAGTTGGTTTAAATGCAGTTGTGCTTTTAAAACAGTTTTTTATACTATTTTTTCTTTTTGGTAATTATAATAATTGCGTCAGGATTTCTTTTTTGTAATATAGACTCGAACTCTTTAATTTCCGTATCGGTAATTTCAATATTTTTTGCTCTCAGCATTGTCAAATTAGGTATCCCGATAAGGTAATCCAAACTTTTCGCTTTTATTTTCGTATCAGAACAATCTATATCCTGCAGGCTTTTAACAAGCTGCACAGGTCTTAAAGTTTCAACTTTTGTTTTGGAACAGTCTAATCTTTGTAAATTTTTCAATTTTGATAAGGGGGTTAAGTCATCAATATTAGTCTCACTGCAATTTAATTCTACTAATTCCTTCATATAATTTACACCCTCAAGAGAAAAAAGCGAAACGTTTTGTGAGACATCAAGTTTTGTTAAGTTTTTTAAGTCTTTTAAAATTCTCAAATCCACAATAGTTGTATAATGAACATCAAGACTTCTTAATTTTTCAAGGTATCGCAAGGGAACAAGGCTTTTAACCATTGTATTTCCGCAGTTGATTTTTTCAAGATTATTCAAAGACGAAAGAGGTATGACCGAATTTATGTTGTCGTTATCAGAACAGTCTATTTCTCTTAAATTTATAAGATTTTCGATGCCGTCAAGACTTTGTAAACCGCTGTTTTTTGCTTTAATAATTTCAAGAAGCTGAAGAGCTTTTGCCGGTTTTAAACTTTTTATATCTTTATTGTCTTCAATATCAAGAAACACCATTTTTCCTATTTCCTGAAGTTGTTCGTCCGTAGGCGTTATATCTTTCCCCTTAAAATGCTGTTTTTGTATTACCTTTTTCCAAGCCGGAGATAATGAGTTCCACCAATCTCTGTCTGTAGCTTGGGCTGAAATATCACCAAAAACAAACAGGAAAAAAAACAAAGC
>JALSMF010000087.1 GCA_026987795.1 Bacteroidales bacterium | reverse complement strand
CGGCAGCGGTGGGGGAGGAGATGGTATTGCTATGCTTATTTATCTGATATTTAGCCTTTTACCTCCTTATATATCTATTCCGTTACTTATAGTTATTTTTATTCTTTACAATATTAATCAGCGGAAAAATAAAAATGAAAGCAAAACAATAATTTCATCTCCGGGCTTTCGGGAAAAATCAGTAAAACATAATAATACTGAATCAGATATTCAAAAACTGAAAATCGCAGACCCTAATTTTTCGAGAATTTTGTTTTTGGACTTTGTTTCTTCGATTTTTAATAAATATTATACATGGTACGGAACAAAAGAATTTAAAAATCTCTCACCGTTTTTAGGCGAACAGGAAATTTTAAATTCAAAAATAACAAATAACAGGCAGCGGATAACAGAAATTGTAATAGGAAGTATGAAGATAAGTGAAATTAAGTTTTTTCAAAATATAACGGGAATAGCCGTTGATATTGATGCAAATTATACTTTAACGATTAAAAATAAAAGTACGAGATACTCCCTTACCGAGAGATGGTATTTTAACAGAAATGCAGGAATATTGTCTCCGGAACCCGAAAAGATGCAAAAACTTGCATGTCCTAATTGCGGAGCTCCTGCTGACTTTACCGATAACGGAGTTTGTCAAAGCTGCGGAACAAAAATTAATACGGGAGAAATGCAGTGGTTTGTGAAAAAACATAATGTCATTAACCTGAATGTTTTAAGAACAAGCGGGCTGGCACATTACGAACCGGAGCGCGGAACTATGCTGCCTACTATCTATCAAGGCAGTTTAAACACGTTTGTAATGCAATTTTCACAACTTCATAATTTAGACTGGAATATATGGAGACCGTCTTTTGAAGAAAAGGTTATAAAAGAGTATTTTTTCAGAATTTATGAAGCATGGAGCAAAAACAGACTTAAAATGGTCAGGAATTTACTTACAGACAGGCTTTACGAGTCATTTATGTTTTGGATTAATACTTATAAGAGTGCAGGCTTAACAAATAAACTTGAGAATATCAATATCAGTAACGTGCAATTTGTCCGAATGGATTTAGACAGGTTTTATGAATCTGTAACCGTTCGTATATTTGCATCATCTTTAGACTATGTAGTTGATAAATCGGGAAAAGTTCGGGGAGGCTCGAATAAGAGACCGAGAGCATTCAGTGAATATTGGACTTTTATAAGAAGAACAGGTGTAGAAAAAGATGAGTATGATTACTCTACTTGTCCGAATTGCGGAGCACCTGCCGATAAAATAGGTCAAGCCGGAGTTTGTGAATATTGCGGAACTAAAATAAATAACGGAGATTTTTCTTGGGTTTTGGCAATTATCACACAAGACGAAGTTTATACCGGATAAAAATATAAAAAATAATGTTTGAATTTATTGCAATACTTAAGTTGTTTACTTTGCCCGTACTTATGGGTGTCGTTATTTTTTTAATCATAAATCAATTCAGAAAAGGGAAAAAAGAAAATCCCGATAATCGGGATTAAAAGTTGTTATTGTTCAGGTTTCCCTTATTTTGCCGATTATATTTTTTTCATCAGACCTTGAATCTTATTATAAGTTTCTTTGCTTACGGAAGCTAACGGCAGCCTGACGTATTTTTTACATATTCCGAGAATCTCCAAAGCAGCTTTTATTCCGCCCGGATTTCCTTCGGAAAACAAAGCATTTGTAAAATCAAGCAATTTATAGTGGAGTTCTCGGGCTGTTTTTATGTCAAATTTCAGAGCTGCATTTACCATTTGCGAAAATTCCTCGGGATAAGCATTTGCCGTAACAGAAATTACTCCTTGCATACCGAGAGCAATATAGGGCAGGGTATAGGTATCATCACCCGAAAGAACCGTAAAATTATCAGGTTTATTTTTAATAATTTGCATTACTTGGTTTATATCTCCGGATGCTTCTTTTACGGCAATAATGTTTTCAAAATCATTTGCCAGTTTTAAAATTGTTTCGGCAGAGATATTAACAGATGTTCGCCCCGGAACGTTATATAAAATTACGGGAACGGGAGAAGCCCCGGCTATGGTTTTATAATGAATGTAAAGACCTTTTTGTGTAGGTTTATTGTAATACGGTGCAGCTGAAAGAATTGCCGTAATGTTTGAAAAATCGGTTTTCTTTATTCTGTTTATAATTGCCTGTGTGTTATTGCCGCCTATACCGAAAACAATAGGCAATTTATTTTCCGAAATTTCGGAAACATAGTTTAAAACAGTTTCTTGTTCTTGTATCGAAAGTGTAGGGTTTTCACCGGTTGTTCCCATTACGACCAGAAAATTTGCTCCTCCGTTTACAAGGTGTTCTGTAAGTTTTTTCAGTGCATTAAAATCAATGCTGTCGTCATTTCTGAAAGGCGTAACCATTGCAACGCCGGTTCCTTTTAGTTTGTTTTGCATTTTACTTAGTGTTTTTATCCTTGTTTAATAATGTTAAGATAATACATAACTTGTTCCGTAAAAAAGTCTGAATTTTCGTTTTCGGATATGTTTATGTTCAGGTCTGAATATTTGCAGCCTGTAATACCCGAAACTTTAAATTCGGCTTTTGAGAGAGCAAAAATATATTCCGTATAAAAGTTATTTTGTATGCAGGCGTTAATTAAAATATCCGTTTTATTGTTTATGAAATCTTTTATGCAAGTTTCTTTTATTTTTCCGAATTTGGTAATATGTTTTTCTGAAAAGAAATTGTTGTTTTTTTGTCCGAAATATATATTTCCTATATCATCAGGCTTAACAACATAAGCTAAAGTGTTAACGTCTATTCCTTTTTGTGATAATTCTTCGGTAAATTCCTTTATTTTTTCATAATCGGATTTGCTTTGTATGCAATACAGAATTGCAATATTTTCGGCTGTTTCAAAATTATGAAACCGGACGTTTCGTCGTATTCGTTTGATGTTTTTTGATATTATGAAATCTTTTAAACTCACAATGATGTATTTAGATTTACAATATTACAAAAACAAAACGATTTTAAGAAATCGGGTTTTTGTTTATCATTTTTGTAAATTCGTCTTCGCTGATTTTTTTTATCCCGAATTTTTTGACTTTTTCGAGTTTTGAGGGTCCGACTTTTTCTCCGGCAAGAAAATAATCGGTATTTTTTGAAACGGAGGAGACGTTTTTTCCGCCGTATTGTTCAATTAATTTTTTCAATTCTTCTCTTGAGTGTTTTTTAAATGTTCCGGAAATTACAATTTTTGCTCCGTTTAAAATATTTTCGCTTTTTTCATTTTCTGTTATTTCAAATTGTAATCCTGCATTTTTTAATCTTTCAATTACTTGAATATTATGTTCATTTTTGAAATAATTAATGATGCTTTCGGCAATTTTGTCGCCTATTTCATCTATTGCGGTTAGTTCTTCAAAACTTGCTTTTTGCAGATTGTCAATACTTTGCAGGTTTTTTGCCAATACTTTTGCCGTAATATTTCCGACATATCGTATTCCTACAGCATATAAAACACGCTCAAACGGAACTTTTTTTGAGTCTTCGATACTTTTGAGTAAGTTTTTTGCAGATTTTTCTTTAAAACCTTCCAACGAATAAATTTGCTCGTATGTTAAATCGTACAAATCGGCAATATTTTTTATGAAACCGGCTTGGTAAAGTGCATTTATGGTTGCTTCTCCGCAGTTTATATCCATTGCGTTTCGGCTTACGAAGTGTTCTATTTTTCCTTTAATCTGCGGCGGGCATCCGTATTCGTCGGGGCAATAGTGTTTTGCTTCGCCTTCTTCTCTTACTAATTCTGTTTTACATTCCGGGCAATGAGTGATAAAGTCAATTTTTTCAGAAGAAATATTTCTTTTGCTTTTATCAACTCCGACAATTTTCGGTATAATTTCACCGCCTTTTTCAACA
>JALSMF010000086.1 GCA_026987795.1 Bacteroidales bacterium | reverse complement strand
GAGATTTAGGACTGGAAGGACAATACGCAAAAAAAGGAACCCCGACAATGGGAGGTATAATTATAATTGCCGCAATTCTTATTCCCGTTATTTTATTTGCCCGCTTAGACAACATCTATATAATATTAATGATTATCACAACCGTTTGGATGGGAATAATCGGATTTATTGATGACTATATCAAGACATTCAGAAAAAACAAAGCCGGTTTATCCGGAAAATACAAGATATTCGGACAAGTTACTCTCGGCTTAATCGTGGGTTTGACATTTTACTTCAGCGATGACATTCAAATAAGAGAAAATCCTGTCGCATTCGAACTCTGCAACCCGGACGTTGAGGTCAACAGAGAATATTACTCACAAAGCGAAAAACCGTTGAAAACAACCATCCCGTTTGTCAAAAACAATGAACTTGACTACAAAAAACTTGTTGATTTCGGCGGAGAAAACTCGGAAATTTTAGCATGGATTACTTTTATTGCCCTTGTCGTTGTAATAATAACAGCCGTTTCGAACGGAGCAAATATGACCGACGGGCTTGACGGTCTCGCTGCAGGAACATCTTCAATAATCGGCGGAGCACTCGGTATATTCGCATATGTTTCCGGAAACCTGATATTTGCGGATTACCTTAACATTATGTATATCCCCGACATCGGAGAACTTGTAATCTTTGCCTCGGCATTTATGGGGGCTACAATAGGATTTCTTTGGTATAATTCTTATCCGGCACAAGTATTTATGGGCGATACGGGAAGTCTTACAATAGGCGGAATTATTGCGGTTTTTGCCGTTATTGTAAGAAAAGAACTTTTAATTCCGCTTCTTGCGGGAATATTTCTTGTCGAAAATTTATCGGTTATGCTGCAGGTAGCTTGGTTTAAATATACAAGAAAAAAATACGGCGAAGGCAGAAGAATATTTTTAATGGCGCCTCTCCACCACCACTTTCAGAAAAAAGGCTTACCGGAATCTAAAATAGTTTCTCGTTTTTGGATTGTAGGTATTCTTTTAGCAATTTTAACAATTATAACTCTAAAAATAAGATAAGTAATAAAATTGGTAAAATGAAAAGACAAAGAGCAGTAATACTCGGAGCAGGAGAAAGCGGAACAGGAGCAGCAATTCTTGCATTAAAGCAAGGTTTTGACGTTTTTGTTTCCGATAACGGAAAAATAAAACCTTATTATAAAAAAACACTGAACAATTACAATATATCTTTTGAAGAAAACAAACATACTGAAAATCTTATTTTAAATGCCGATATAATAATAAAAAGTCCCGGTATTCCGGATACGGTTGATATTGTTAAAAAAGCGAGAGCGAAAAATATTTCGGTAATTTCAGAAATTGAATTTGCAGGAAAATATACCGATGCAAAAATGATATGTATAACCGGAAGTAACGGTAAAACCACAACAACAGAATGGATTTTTCATCTTCTTAAGAAAGCAGGGTTAAATGCAGGATTAGCCGGAAATGTAGGAAAGTCTCTGGCAATACAGGTTGCCGAGAACAATTTTGATATTTACGTGCTTGAATTAAGCAGCTTTCAGCTTGACGGAATGAAAGATTTTAAAGCAGACATTGCCGTTTTGCTGAATATAACACCTGACCATTTAAACAGGTACGAAAATAAATTTGAAAATTACATTTCCTCAAAATTCAGGATAATTCAAAACCAGACAGAGAATGACGCGTTTATTTATTGTGCAGATGATGATGTTATAAGTTCCGAAATTTCTAAAAGAATTATTAAGGCCGGGCAGTATCCTTTCTCAATAAAAAAGAAAGTAAAGCAAGGTGCATACAGAAAAGACGGCAAAATTTTCATAAAAACAAACACAAAACAATTTACCATGGAAAACGGATTATTAACACTTGAAGGCGACCACAATGTCTACAACTCAATGGCAGCCGGAATAACAGCTCTTCTGAACAATATTTCCGACCAAAAATTGAAAGTAAGCCTGTCTGATTTTACAGGTGTTGAGCATCGACTCGAAAAATACCTTAAAATAAGAGGAATACAATTCATTAACGATTCTAAAGCCACAAACGTAAATTCTGTTTGGTATGCTCTGAAAACCGTCGATGAAGAAATTGTTTTAATTATGGGCGGTCAGGATAAAGGAAACGATTACGGTATATTAAAAGATTTGGTAAGCCGAAAAGTTAAGGCAATTGTTGCTCTCGGCATTGACAACAGCCCGATTTTTAATGCCTTCAAAGACATAGTGCCTGTTTACGATACAAAATCTATGGAAGATGCCGTAAAATTATCATATCAGCTTGCAGATGAAGGAGACAATGTGCTCCTTTCTCCGGCTTGTGCAAGTTTTGATTTGTTTAAAGATTATGAAGACAGAGGCAGAAAATT
This sequence comes from Bacteroidales bacterium, assembly GCA_026987795.1. Taxonomy (GTDB): domain Bacteria; phylum Bacteroidota; class Bacteroidia; order Bacteroidales; family JAADGE01; genus JAADGE01. Next base: position 1,511 of record JALSMF010000086.1, on the reverse strand, counting down.
TAAAAATGCAGTAAGAAATTTATAAGGAAAAATGATTATTCTAAAAAAATATTTTAAGGGTGATACCGTAATTTGGACAATAGCTTTTTTGTTGCTTATTATATCAGTACCTGCAGTTTACAGTGCATCGGCATTAATCTCGCATAAAGCATATCAGGGCGACATGCACTTTCTTATAAAGCAGGTTTTTGCTGTTATAATGGCATCTTCGGTTATTTATTTAAGTTACAAAATACCCTATAAGTCATATTTTGCTGTCGTTAAGATTCTTTTTCCGGTAGCCCTTATACTGCTGTTAATCACTTTATTGTCCGGGGTATCATATAATGATGCAAAAAGATGGATAGCTCTTCCCGGAACCGGAATTATAATACAAACTTCTGAGATTGCTAAAGTTGCCCTTATAATGTTTGTTGCAAAAAACCTTGCAATAAAAGCAGATAAAGAAACTTACGAGAAAAATGTAAGAAAAGCTGCTGTTGCAAGTGTCATTACAATAGGATTAATATTTCCCGCCGACTTGTCATCTGCAATGCTTATAGGGCTCATTATTGCCGTAATATTTTTTGCGGCAGGAGTAAAAATTAAAATTATTTATAAGATTTTACTTATATCTGTTGTTTTAATGATTATGTATGTCTTAGCCGCCGAAGTTTTAGAGTTACCCGGCAGGTATTCAACCTGGCAGCACAGAATCGAAACATTTTTCGGAAACGAGGAAAGTCTCAGTCCGGATGACACATACCAATCAGATGTTTCAAAAATGGCAATTGTTAACGGCGGTTTTTTCGGAAAAGGTCCGGGTAACGGAACGCTCAGATACTTACTTCCGCAATCTCATTCTGATTTTATTTTTGCTTTTATTACTGAAGAATACGGACTTTTCTTGGCTTTATTCATCATAACTCTCTATATAATACTGTTTTACAGGGGCATAAGGGCTGCTAACAAGTCTAAAAGCCTGTTTGCAATATATCTTGTGCTCGGATTTAGTCTTATGATTGTTTTTCAAGCATTTATAAATATAGGTGTGTCTGTCGGAGCTCTGCCCGTAACAGGGCAAACATTACCGCTGATAAGTATGGGCAGAACATCTCTGCTGGTAACGAGCTTTGCTGTTGGCGTTATTTTAAACGTAAGTAAGTATCAAAACGAAAAAACTGATGCAGGTGATAAAACCGAATAAAATATGAAACAAAAAAAAATATTAATAACCGGAGGCGGAACCGGAGGGCATATTTTTCCGGCAATTGCAATTGCACAAGCACTAAAAAGAGCTGACAGAAGTATTGATATATTATTTGTCGGTGCAAAAGGCAAAATAGAAGAAAAGAAAGTTCCTGAAGCCGGCTTTAAAATTAAACTTTTAAACATTCGCGGTTTTCAGAGAAAACTATCTTTTGAATTTATTAAAAACATATTCAGATTAATGAGCAGCCTCTTCAAAGCAAACAAAATTATCAGGCGTTTCAAGCCAGATGTAGTTGTTGGCGTGGGCGGATATGCAAGCG
>JALSMF010000085.1 GCA_026987795.1 Bacteroidales bacterium | reverse complement strand
GTGCTCCGCCGGTTTTCAGCCAATCGGTTGCTTCCAAACCTTTGCTGTAATCTACTTTTACATGACAACCGTAACATTGCGGTGCCCAAGTCGAATGACAGGAGTAACATTCCGTTTTGTCAATATGTTTACCGATATTAACCATTGCCGTAACAGCTTTATCCGGATGTTCCCATGAATTTTCTTCCGTCATTTTTTTCAAAACCGGAACTTTAAAATCCAGACCCGATGCCGAATGAACAATTACCTCATCGCCTTTTCGAACGACATTGCCGTACGGATTTCCTCGTGCCGTAAGAATATATCCGTCTTCTTTCGGATAAACAGTCGAAAATCTTCGAGTTACAATTAATAAAGTGTCGGATGTTCCTCTCGGCGTATCATTTAATTTTGCCCCGAATTCATCACCGTATCCTATCGGCAATTCCCAAGGATATTTCTTCGGTGTACCGTGGCAATCGGCACATTCGGTTTCTACCGAAGCCAATGTGGTACCGTCAATATTTCCGTTTCCGTGCATCGAAACGGTTGTATGGCAATCTTGGCAAAGCAAACCGCCTTTCGGATTTCCTTTTCTGCTTTTTACGCTGTGGTGTGCATCATCTTGTATAAAATGATAATATTTTCCGTGCAGTTTATATTGTTTGCTCCCGTCGGAATTAAAGGTCGTACCGTAGGGTTGTTCCATTATTCCGAGATACGAAACTCCTATTCGCTTGCCTCTGTTATGACATGTTGTACAAGTTTCGGAAGGTATTCCCGAATATTCTTTTCCGTGAACTTTAACTTTTGTTTTTCGTGAAGACTGGATAGAATGAACAAGAAGATGTCCGGGAACATCTTTCGGAATTGTCAGGTCGTTCCCTTCGTAAAATCCAACATCGCTGTACGGAATATGACAAGCCGCACAACATGTTCCTCTGTAATCGCCTCTTCTTTGTTTTCCTCTGACACCTACATGGCAACGCAAACATTCCGAACGTAAATAGGTTAAAACACCCTGTTCGGGATGTTTATTAATTGTATTTACATCCGCATCCGGGAGTTGCTCCAGATGATCGGGAAAATTACCGGGATATTTTTTCGCCAATTTGTGTATATAATTTTTATAAACATCGGTTCCCCATACAGGCGTATTTCCGTCGAGATCATCTAAATCATAATTTCCGTATTTTGTTGCATATCCTTCAAGTGTTGCACCCCAACCCCACAAAGCACCTTGTATTTTCCCGGCTTCCGTTTGCATTAAACTTCGTTTTACGTTATAAGCATGTTCTTTATGGCATTGTCCGCATGTTTTATCCTTTACCCAAACCGAACCGGGATGTTTTATTAAATTCTTATGTGCAAGCTTTTTATTTTTAATTTGAGAAACATCTCCCTGATGGCAAACAACACAACCGTTCAGGTCTCCGAGCTTTGCACCTTTTGCATAAATCTGTCTCATCATTTCGGAATTATGGTCTCTTATTGGTGCAATCCCGGTGTGGCATATTAAACAACCTTTTTCGGGTGCGAGAAAGTCAGAAAAAGTATACAATGTACTCTTTTTTATATTTACTCTTTGTGCTTTAGGGAAAGACACAAATGCTAAACTGAAAAAAATTAAACCAAGAAGCACGGCAGACTTTTTCATACTGAAAAAAATTGTGTTAAGAAGAAATAAAGGTAAAATTAAACAGGATAAATAACTTCTGCAAACGAATACAAAAATTTAAATATTTTCTTATTTAATTAAAATTACTTTTTAAAATAAACCGTCTTATTTCCGGTTTTCATCGGTTTTTTATATTTTTGAAACATTAAAAAAAAATCAATGATAAATAAAAAAAAAATTGACCTGCTTGATGCTAAAAACAAAGAGGCATTAATAGGCGGTGGTGAAGTTCGCATAAAAAAACAACATGCAAAAGGGAAACTTACAGCAAGAGAACGTATTGATTTGTTAATAGATAAAGGTACGTTCCAAGAGTTAGGGCGGTTTGTAACTCATCGTTCGCAAGATTTCGGATTAGATAAAAACATTCCCTTAGGAGACGGTGTTGTAACCGGTTACGGAAAAATTAACGGAAAACCGGTTTATATTTTTTCGCAAGATTTTACGATTTTCGGAGGTTCTCTTGCTGAAGCACACGCAGAAAAAATAGTGAAAATAATGGATATGGCTATGAAAAACGGAGCTCCCGTTATCGGACTGAATGACTCGGGAGGCGCCAGAATTCAGGAAGGAGTTGTTTCTCTCGGCGGATATGCCGACATTTTTTATCGCAATACTTTAGCCTCCGGTGTTATTCCGCAAATATCTGCAATAATGGGACCTTGTGCCGGCGGTGCTGTTTATTCTCCTGCTATTACAGATTTTAATATCATGGTTAAAAATTCATCGTATATGTTTGTTACCGGTCCTAATGTAGTGAAAACCGTAACCCACGAAGACGTTACTTCGGAGGAGCTCGGAGGTGCCGAAACTCATTCTGCAAAGTCAGGTGTCGCTCATTTTACTGCAGAAAATGACCTTGATGCTCTAAATAAAATAAAAAAGTTATTGAGCTATATACCTCAAAACTGTGAAGACCCGGTTCCCGATATTGACTACGATACTTCAGACGATGCCAATCCGAAACTAAACGAAATTGTACCGGAAAATCCAAACCAACCTTATGATATAAAAGAGGTTATTAATAATGTCATTGATAAAGAAAGTTTTTTTGAGGTTCATGAGAATTATGCCGGAAATATTGTGGTCGGTTTTGCCAGACTTGCCGGTAAAAGTATCGGAATAATCGCAAATCAACCAATGTTTCTTGCCGGAGTTCTTGATATTGATTCGTCAAAAAAAGGAGCCCGATTTGTGCGATTTTGTGATGCCTTTAACATTCCGCTCCTTGTTTTTGAAGACGTACCCGGTTTTTTGCCCGGAACAGATCAAGAATGGCGGGCGATTATAACAAACGGGGCAAAACTTCTGTACGCATTTTCAGAAGCAACAGTTCCGAGAATAACGGTAATAACAAGAAAGGCATACGGAGGAGCTTATGATGTTATGAATTCAAAACACATTGGTGCAGACTTAAATTTTGCATGGCCTACGGCAGAAATTGCCGTTATGGGGGCCAAAGGTGCTGCAGAAATTATTTTCAAAAAAGAAATTGCAACTGCCGAAAACCCGGAAGAAAAACTTAAAGAAAAAGAAAAAGAATATAATGAAATGTTTGCTAACCCGTATATAGCAGCTGCAAGAGGCTATATTGACGAAGTAATTAAACCGGAAGATACAAGAATTCGTTTGATTTCGGGTTTTAAAATGCTTGAAAATAAAGTTGATAAGTTACCGAAGAAAAAACACGGAAACATTCCGTTGTAATTGTATCAAAAATCAATATTTTAAAAATTCTGTTTTTTATTTTAAAAAAAAGTGTATTTTTGCGTGCTTGTTTTTTAAGGACATATGAATAAGTTTGTAATAAAGCACAGAAACTTAAAGGAAGGAACGTTCAATTATAAGTTTGATATTGATGATTCGTTTTTTAAAATTTATCCCGAAAGCGAAATACAAAAAGGTAAAATTCAGGTTAATACAGACCTTTCGGTTACAAAAAACCTGCTGACTTTTAACATAAGCTTAAACGGAACGGTAAAGTTGCAATGTGACAGATGCTTGGACGACTTTGATTTTAAAGTAAAGTACGACACTGTTTTATACGTTGACTTCGGAAATCAAAATTCGGATTTATCTGATGCGGATAACAGAATAACAATAAGTAATCTAAGTGAAGAAATTGTTTTAGATAAGCATTTTTATGACTACTTGCACCTGAGTTTACCGTATAAAAGGATACACTCTAACAACGAAAACGGAAACCCGGCATGTAATGTTGAAATGTTGAAAAAAATAAAA
>JALSMF010000084.1 GCA_026987795.1 Bacteroidales bacterium | reverse complement strand
AAAGGCGGCGGGCACGGTGATTACAAATTAATAGTATTAGCACCTTCTACTGTTCAGGAAATGGCTGATTTTGTAGAACTTGGCTTTGAACTTGCTTTCAAATACAGAAATCCTGCCCTTATTTTGTCAGACGGTGTTATAGGGCAAATGATGGAAAAAGTCGTTTTACCTCCGCAAAAAGAAAGATTAACAGATGAAGAAGTTGATAAACTATACGGCTCTTGGGCTACAACGGGAAAGAAAAAAGGAAGAGAACGAAATATTATTACATCCTTAGAATTAAAACCGGAAAGACAAGAGGCTCACAATCATCATCTTCAGGATAAATACAAAAAAATTGCCGAAAACGAAATTCGCTTTGAAACATTTAATTGTGAAGATGCAGAATATTTGCTCGTTGCATACGGCTCAAGTGCAAGAATCTGTCAAAAAACAGTTCAACTTGCAAGAGAAAAAGGTATTAAAGCAGGATTATTACGCCCTATTACGCTTTGGCCCTACCCTTCAGAAGCAATAAACAAACTTGCCGACCAAGTTAAAGGTATTTTAGCTGTGGAAATGAGTGCAGGACAAATGGTAGAAGACGTAAAATTAGCCGTAAACGGTAAAGTAAAAGTTGAACATTACGGACGATTCGGAGGAATGGTTCATTCTCCCGATGAAGTTCTTGAAGCATTAGAAACAAAAATTATAGGAGGATAACAAAATGGCAGAAAATATATTAACACCCGAAGAAATAATAAAAAGAGGTGAATTAGTTTTTAAAAAAACTAAACTTATGACGGACGCAAATCTGTCTTATTGTCCCGGTTGCGGACACGGTGTTGCACACCGAATTACAATGGAGGTTATCGAAGAACTCGGACTTGAAGAAAAAACAATAGGAATTGCTCCGGTAGGATGCTCTGTTTTAGCTTACGAGTTTATGAATGTTGATATGCAGGAAGCCGCTCACGGAAGAGCACCGGCAGTAGCAACAGGCATAAAAAGAGTGTATCCCGATAAAACCGTATTCACATATCAAGGCGACGGAGATTTGGCTGCAATAGGAACTGCAGAAACACTTCACGCCTGCAACAGAGGAGAAAATATAACAATTATTTTCATTAATAACGGTATTTACGGTATGACAGGCGGGCAAATGGCTCCGACAACATTACCCGGAATGAAATCTTCAACATCTCCTTACGGAAGAGATGTTGAAATGATGGGACATCCGCTGAAAATTACCGAACTTATCGCTATGCTGCCGGGAACGGCATATGTTACCAGGCAAGCAGTTCATAAACCTGCTTTAGTCAGAAAAGCAAAAAAAGCAATAAAAAAAGCTTTCGAACTGCAACAAGAAAACAAAGGCACTACTTTCGTTGAAATTGTTTCAAACTGTAACTCGGGATGGAAAATGACTCCCGTAGAATCTAACGAATGGTTAGACAAAAATATGTTAGAATACTATCCTTTGGGAGATATTAAAGGATAAGTCATAATCTTATCGAATAATATTTTATTCACCAATAAACTTAAAAAAATGACAGAAGAAATCATTATAGCCGGATTCGGAGGACAAGGAGTTCTCTCAATGGGCAAGATATTAGCATATTCAGGCATTATGGAAAACAAAGAGGTCAGCTGGATGCCTTCATACGGTCCTGAAATGAGGGGAGGAACAGCAAACGTATCGGTAATTATAAGCGATGAAAGAATAAGTTCTCCGATACTGCAAAATTTTGATACTGCAATTATTCTCAACCAGCAATCAATGGATAAATTTGAAAGCGGAGTAAAACCGGGCGGTCTGTTGCTTTACGACCCTAACGGAATAATTCGTCATCCGACAAGAGAGGATATAAACATATATACAATTGAGGGTGCTGCAGAAGCCGCAAAACAAAAAAGTTCAAAAACTTTTAATATGATTGTTCTCGGTGCCTTTCTTAAAATAAAGCCTGTTGTAAAAATGGAAAATGTTCTGAAAGGACTAAAAAAATCTTTACCTGAACGTCATCATCACCTGATACCGATGAATGAAGAAGCAATTAAAGTAGGGCTCGAAAAAGTTAAAGCTGTCCGTGCTTTATAATTTTGGATAAGAAATTTAGAACTGAGAGATTTATAAAAAATCAGTCAAGAATATTGGCTGGTTTTTTTATAATTTTAATATGAGTTGTGTAAAGAATTTTATTCCCGTAAGATTATCGTCATGTAAAATCATTTTCAGAAATTAAAAACCTGTTTCTGACATTTTTTTATACTTTTGTTAATTATTATAACAAAGTAATGAATAATACCGATAAACATAAAAGAAAATTGCGTCTGTCTGTTTTAGACGACCATACCCTTGAAGAAATAAAAGCATTTAAGCTGTCCAAACCGCTTATATTCTCAGTTATAGGAGGAGCCGTAATAATTATAGGGATTATGATATTTATGCTTTTGGCATTTACTCCTTTAAACAATCTTATTCCGCAACGAACAACTTCAATTCTTAAAAATAAAGCCATAGAAAATTCTCTTAAAATTGACTCTTTAGAAAGTAAAATACTTAGCTATAATATGTACCTGAATAATATAAAAAATATAATTCAAGGTAATCCGCCCGAAGATACTTTCAAAATAAACTCAATTTATCAGGATACAAGCGTAACAATAAGTAAATCAGAATTCAGTAATCCGAAATTAGACTCCATAATAAGAGCACAATTAGAAGAAACCGAAACAGGTAATTTGGACCCGGAAAATCTGAAAATTAAAGAAACCATTAAAAACCTGCATTTCATAATACCTATGAAGGGCATTATAAGTAATGAATTTAATCCTGAAAAATCACACTACGGAATTGATATTATTCCCGGAAATGACAAAACAGTTTCTGCTGTCTTATCCGGAACTGTCATTTTAGATGCATGGAGTGTAGAAACAGGATATATTATCGGGATTCAGCATAACTTCAATTTCATCTCTTTTTATAAACATAATTCCGTATTACTGAAAAAAACAGGAGACCATGTAAGATCCGGAGAGTCAATAGCTATTTCAGGAAATTCAGGAGAAAATACCACAGGACCTCATTTACATTTTGAATTGTGGCATAACGGAGCTGCCGTAAACCCGAGAGATTACATCACGTTTTAACTATGAAAAAAATAGCAATTCTGGGTTCCACAGGATCAATAGGAACACAAGCTCTTGAAGTTATCAAAAATAATCCGGAACATTTTAAAGCCGAAGTTCTGACAGCCGGGAACAATTATAAGCTCCTCATAGAGCAAGCAATAAAATTTTTACCCGATACCGTAATTATTGCAAATGAAAAAAAATACAACAAAGTTTCCGAGGCTCTGTCTTCATACCCTGTAAAAGTTTTTGCAGGAAGCAAATCAATAGAACAAATTGTAGAATCATCTTCAATTGATTTAGTTTTAACGGCAATGGTAGGTTTTTCAGGACTCCTGCCTACAATTAATGCAATAAAATCAAAAAAAGACATAGCACTTGCCAACAAAGAAACTCTTGTTGTTGCCGGAGAACTTATTTCAAAGCTTGTAAAAGAACATAAAGTCAATATTTTACCCGTAGATTCGGAACATTCTGCAATTTTCCAAAGCCTGGCGGGAGAATATCATAATGAAATTGAAAAAATATACCTTACCGCATCAGGCGGACCTTTCAGAAAATTTACAAAAAAACAATTAGAAAATGTTACCAAAGAACAAGCACTTAAACATCCTAACTGGGATATGGGAGCAAAAATAACCATAGACTCTGCAACTATGATGAATAAGGGACTTGAAGCTATTGAAGCTAAATGGCTTTTTGATTTAAAACCCGAACAAATAGATATTATAGTACACCCTCAATCAATAATCCACTCTGTCGTTCAATTTACCGATGGCTCAATGAAAGCTCAAATGG
>JALSMF010000083.1 GCA_026987795.1 Bacteroidales bacterium | reverse complement strand
TAAGTAATGAAAATATTCCGGCTCTTGAAAATTACTTAAAAAAAATAAAAACTTTAACACCGCAGGAGTTAAAAAAAGAATACCAAAAAATTTTATTAGACGGTGTTATTACGGAAAAAGGCGGAGGAGGCCTGGGTATTATAACAATGGCAAGAAGGACAGACGGTCATATTCAATACAAATTTAAAAAAGCAGATGATAATTTTTCTTATTATTACTATCAGATTCAAATAATTATTAATGATAAGAAAGACAAAACCGGTTCTTGCGATTTAATATCTTTGGAGAGAATATCCGCATTTCATGATTTGCTGAACAATGAAAATATTCTGCTGAATTTTAACGGCACATTCGCATTTAAAAACCTTGAAAGTTTGCTTCCCGTAATAGAATCTCATTCTATGGGAGGGAAACTTTTACAACAAAAAGTTTTTGATTTAACAGTCAGGTTAATTAAAAACATCATTGATTTTGCAGACGATTTTTACGGAGATGATAAAAAATCGGAAATAAGGGACAGCAGAGGCGTTTATTTATTGAGTAATCAAAAAGGGAAGTTGTTTTTGACGGCAGGGAACGTTATTTTGAATAAAAAATCAGTGATTCTCAAGAATAAAATAGATATGATTAACAAAATTTCCGAAAGCAGTTTAATAAAAATAAGAGACTACCTCAGTGAGTTTTTTAAATCGGATATAAGCAAAAAGCCTGATATAAACCTGATTGATATGAGGCTTAAAAATAACGGTAACAAAATAAAACATACTTTTAAGAAAATTAACGAAAAAGTGTCATACCTTATACTCCAGTTGATAATAGATTAGCCTGAAACAGGAATAAGTTCAAAAGGAAGATTTATAAGTTCGGTAAGGTCTTCTCCCATCTCCATAATATCTTCATCGTCTTCATCGTAATACCATTTAACCTTGATATTTTTACCATGGTCCATAAATCCGTTAAGAATAATCAAAATTTGAAAAATCTTTTTATGCGAAGCACTGTTAAGAACGGTAAAGTAGAACTCACAAGTTAATTCTTTCTCAATGTTCGGAAGATTTTCATTCATCCATTTTATTACGGGCTCATAAACAGAAAGTATATCCTCGGAAAAAGAAGGACCTTTTATTTGAAAAATGTTTTCATCAATATCCAAACTTATCAGAGGTGTTTTTTTCGTTTTTTTTACGTAGATGCTTTTCATTACGGAAAAATGTTTTTTTCTTCAAAACTCAAATATACAAATAAAAAAATTAGATTTCCAAAAAAGTGTTAAATATCAATATTTTTTTGATAAAAAAACAGCCGATTTAATATCGGCTGTTTAAAATATAATCTGTATTATGCTTTTATCAGTTCAACACTTCTTTTTACAAATTTGCTCAGAGGCTCGCCTTTAAGCATATTGTTTGCCAGCAATCCTAAATCAATAAGCTGTTTTACGAGTTTTTGCTTTTTTCCGAAATCTGTAAGTATTTTACGTCTTTTTTCTTCAAGTTCCGAAAGTTTTTTATTCAACTCCTCTCTTTTGTCTTTCTCCTCCTGCGGAATATCCTCCTCTTTTTTATCTTTTTGAATTTTGTTCAGTGCTTCAATTTCAGCATTTAGCTTGTTTTTTTCTTCTTTAATTTCATTTAAAGCTTTTTCGGTTTTCTTATTCATCTTCTCTTTCAAACTTTCAATAAGCTTGTGATTTGAATTTACGATAATGTTATAGCTGTCGGGCAAATTACCGTAAAAAGAAGCTTCTCCTCCGAGTTTGGACATATCTTTCATTCTCCTCATAAATTCATTTTGAGTAACAACGGTAGGATTTGATGTTTCTTTCATTGCTTCAAAACTGACTAAAAAAGTTGCATCGTCAGGCAACTGACTTTGAAAAACAACTGTTAAGTTTTCTTCTTCTTCTTTAGTTAATTTCGACTCGAATTTCTCATCTTTTTGAATTAATTTATCAATAACATCGGCATCAACACGCGAAAATTTTACTCCTCCGAGTTTCGTTTCAATATGATTTATGAAATGAGCGTCAAGTTGCCCGTCCATTACCAAAACATCATATCCTTTTTCTTTAGCTTCTTCAATAAAACTGTATTGTCCGTCGGGGTCGGTTGTGTAAAGATAAATCAGGTTCTTATCTTTATCTGTTTGGTTTGATTCGGTCAGTTTTTTATATTCGTCAAATGTGAAAAACTTACCTTCTGTATTTTGCAATAAGAAAAATTTAACGGCTTTTTCATAGAATTTCTCATCGCTGAGCATTCCGTATTGGATAAATATTCGCAAATCATTCCATTTTTTTTCAAAATCTTCTCTTTCTTTACTGAATATTTCTTTTAGTCTGTCAGCAACTTTTTTAGTAATGTGGCTTGAAATTTTCTTAACGTTTGCATCGCTTTGTAAGTAGCTTCTGGATACGTTTAACGGAATATCCGGAGAATCTAAAACTCCGTGCAGCAAAGTCAGAAATTCAGGAACGATTCCTTCAACCGAATCGGTTACAAATACCTGACGCTGATAGAGTTGTATTTTGTTTTTTTGAAGTTCTATGGTGTTTTTAAACTTCGGAAAGTATAAAATTCCCGTAAGATTAAAAGGGTAATCAACATTTAGGTGGATATAAAATAACGGTTCTTCAAAACTTCCCGGGTACAATTCTTTGTAAAAATTTTTATAATCTTCGTCTTTAAGTTCCGAAGGTTTTTTTGTCCACGCAGGTTCTGTGTTATTAATTATTCTGTCTTTATCCGTTTCAACGTATTTATCGTCTTTCCATTCTTTTTCTTTGCCGAAGGCTATCTCAACGGGTAAAAACTTACAATATTTGTTTAAAAGTTCTTCAATTTTTGATTCTTCCAGAAATTCTGTTGAGTCTTTGTCAATGTGAAGAATAATATCCGTTCCTCTGTTTTCTTTTTTTGCTTCTTCAAGTATGAAATTCGGACTGCCGTCGCATTCCCACCTTACAGCCGGTTTATCATTTTTATACGATTTTGTAAGAATTTCAACTTTATCAGATACCATAAAAGAAGAGTAGAAACCTAAACCGAAATGTCCGATTATGGCATTTGCATCATCTTTATATTTTTCTACGAAATCTTCGGCTCCTGAAAAAGCAATTTGGTTTATGTATTTATCAACTTCTTCGGCATCCATTCCTATTCCTGCATCCGAAACGGTCAGGGTACCGGCTTTTTTGTCAGTTTTAACCCGAATTGTTAAATCTCCGAGTTTTTCCTTATAATCTCCTTTTGATGCAAGTATTTTTAATTTTTGTGTTGCATCAACCGCATTCGAAATCAATTCTCTTAAAAAGATTTCATGGTCTGAATACAAAAACTTTTTGATAATCGGGAATATATCTTCGCCCGTTACGTTAATCTTACCTTTTTGCATATCTTTTATGTTTTTTGAGTTCAATAAAATATTTAAATTCCTGTTTTTGTTTTCAAACAATATGCCGGTTGTTTTTTTATGACATTTTTGCAGAATAAAAAAAGAGTTCTCAATTATTTTGAGAACTCTTTTTATCTTACATTGCAGTATGTTCTATTCAACAACGCCTCTAAAAGCGGAATTATCAATAAATTTCAAAAATTCAGCATCATCTCTTGCATAATCTTTCAAAGAACTCTCTTTAGTAATTGCAATTTTAAGATTTTCGATTACATCATCTACTTTATCAGCTCTTGCTGCAGTAACGGCTTTCAGGTAATAAAAAATACCGTATTCGCTGCTGCCTATATTATTTAAAGTAGCTATTGCATCTTCATTATTTCCTGCTAGAGTTTGAGCTAATGCCTTATTGAAAGAATCACTTTCAAATTCGGCAACTGCTGCTGAATATTGGGCTTTTTTTATCAGAATAACTCCTTTATTATAATGTAAGTTAGGAGATTTACAACCTGCATTTTCTGCTCTTTCAAAATAATCCCAAGCTTCATCCAAATCACCTTCT
>JALSMF010000082.1 GCA_026987795.1 Bacteroidales bacterium | reverse complement strand
AGGGTCACTTTTGCATAGCATAAGGCAATATCACCCGCATAGTTCATAGCTGTGCTGCTCATCCAATAGTAAGCAGTTCCGGGAGCATAAATACCTTGTTGGTAAATTGACCAAGAATTATCTGTTTGGTCTTGTCTCAGCTCACACCAGAAAATTCCTCTTTGTGATGCACTTACTTTTACACCCCAGCTTAAAACTACGGTGTTATATCCTGTCCATTTCATCCATTGTGCTCTAAACATAAGAGCTCCGCCTATTCCGTCAAGCATTTGAGTTGTGCCGGGTTGCGGGATATCGTTCCAGCTTGGGTCGTAAGAAGCATCAAAAGCATCTGTTGCCAAAGCACCTGCATTAGTAACTGTCATTGTAAGGGTTCCCCAATCAACAGAGGCGTTGAATAAGTTTACGGCATCAATGTTTCCGCCACCCCAAGCGTCATCTGAGTATGTAAAAATAGTGCAAGGTGTACCTGCGTCAGGCAGGGCACTGTCCGATGCATCGGCAGGCATAGGAGAAAAGAAACCGGATGGCTGAGGAGGAGAGAATGTTTGGTAAACAGCTTCTGCAGTTCCGTCTCCGGCTAACATTTTATCTCTGTTAAAAGCAAATATTTTTTGAGCATAGTTTGCTGTCATATAATAACCGTCTTGCCAAACACCGAATTTAAGATAATCCGGAAAATCAGGAGAGGTAAATGTATAAGTGTACCATGCTCCCGTAGGGTCATTGGTTTGCGATATAGCTATAAACATTTCGTTACTGCTTCCGAATTGACTTAAGAACCATCTGTCGGCAGCTTTATCATATAAAATTATCGGGTCTCCCGCATTTCCGGTTGCAGGCGTCCATAAATCGCCTAATGTTCCTGACAATACTTGTGTTCCGGTTTTGTCATATATGGCATAGGTCGTAGCATTTATCATTTGGATGTAATGGTTGGGGCTTGCAGCACCTGTCGGGTCAAAAGGTCTTAAACCTGAAGTATCTGTTTGTCCTGCCCAATTTTGCAATAATGCTTTACCCGAAAGAGTTTTTCCGAAATCTCTTTGAATTAAAGACGGGTCGTTACCGTATTTCGGTCCGTCTTTTTCGACAGTATAAACAAATTTTTGAACAGGTTTTCCGTCTTTATCCGGATATTCGGTAAACGGATAAGATTTGTTTTCGGTAACAGGGTGTTCTGCGGCAATTTCACGCAACGGTTTAGTAACATTAAAATCGGAACAGCGTATAACATGGGTTTCTGTGTCCCATTTAATGTTCATCATAGCTCCTTTCATTTCGGCTTTTTGAGAAAAACCGTAGGAGAAAGTCAGTAAAAAAACAGCTAATAAAAATAATTTTTGTTTCATAATTAAATTTTTGAAATTAATATACATTTATACAGATATATTTCTGTAATAACGGTTGCATATTTTTTTGAAATTATTAAATTTTATATTTGTCGAAATTTTATACTATGATTGCTGATAATATAAATATTAATGATTATAATTATAATTTGCCGAATGACAGAATTGCAAAATATCCTTTAGACAGTCGTGAATTATCTAAACTTCTGATATATAATTCAGGAGAAATATATCATAAAAAGTTTTATAATTTGCCTGATGTTTTATCGAAAAAAGATTTGATTGTTTTTAATACGACAAAAGTTATTCAGGCACGGCTTACTTTCAGAAAGCCTACCGGAGCAAAAATAGAAATTTTTTGTTTGGAGCCTTATGAACCGTCTGATTACGAACAAATATTTCAGGAAACAAAAAGATGTAAGTGGTATTGTGCGATAGGGAATTTTAAAAAATGGAAGTCTGAAAAAATAGTTTCAGAATTTAAAGCGGGAGATAAATCTTTTATCCTTACTGCAAAAAAGATAAAATCAGAAAATAATAATCATATAATCGAGTTTTTCTGGGATAACGAAAAAATAAGTTTTGCAGATATTTTAGAGAATGCAGGAGTAACTCCCATACCTCCGTATTTGAAAAGAGAGTCTGAAGAGGCTGATAAAATTCGCTATCAAACGGTGTATTCCAAACAAAAAGGTTCAGTAGCGGCTCCTACTGCCGGACTTCATTTTACCGAAGAGTTAATATCCAAAATAAAATCAAAAGGTGTAAATATTTCGGAATTAATTTTACACGTAGGTGCCGGAACTTTTAAGCCCGTAAAAAGTGATTTTGTTTCGGAACATAAGATGCATACAGAGCATTTTACCGTAAGTAAAAAGTTAATTAAGGATCTTATTGAAAATAAAAACGTAGTTTCTGTAGGAACAACAAGTGTAAGAACTCTTGAAAGTTTGTATTGGATGGGAGTAAAATTACAGAATAATAAACAGATGAATAATTTTCATATTTCGCAGTGGGAAGTGTATGATATTCCGGGGAATTTAAGTGTCAAAAAATCGCTGAAAAATATATCGGAGTATCTTGAAAGGGAAAAAAAAAGCAGCCTTGAAGCATCTACTCAAATAATAATTGTTCCGGGTTATGAATTTAAAATCGTTAAAAAATTAATTACGAATTTCCATCAGCCTAAAAGCACGTTATTATTATTAATTGCTGCTTTTATAGGTGAAAAATGGAAAAATATTTACGAATATGCTTTAAAAAACGATTTCAGATTTTTAAGTTACGGCGACAGTTCAATTTTAATTCCGTAATTTTATATAACTTTGCATCTTAATTTACTTTCAGGAAAAATTGGGTAAACTGTCAACAAAATTATTAGGTTCCGTTTCGGAATTTCCTTTGAATCACAGGATAAGTAATGCAGCTTTTCTTATAGGTGTCTTTCTGGGTATTCAGGCATCTGTTTCAAATTACCTTTTGAACCTTCCGGATATAACAGTTTATGCCACTGTGATAATGGTAGGAGTTTTGCTTGTTTTATATTATTTGTCAAGAGTCAGGAGAAAGTTTTTTTTGCCTACTATATCTGCAATATTGATAAATACGCTTATTTATACTCCGGTAATGTGGATTTCTAACGGAGGGTCGTCAGGAGGTTTTCAATATTATCTTTTTATTTGGGCAACATTTATTATTGCAACCATAAGGAATAAAAAAGCTATTGTTTTGTTAATAACCGTAACAATATCGGTTTTTTTGGCATTACTTTATTATGAATTTAATTATCCGGATAAGATTTTGGGATATCCGTCAAGAGAAGATAAATATGCAGATCTTATCGTAGGATTTGTTTTTGTGTTTTTCGGAGTCATTGTTATGTTCTATACATATACGCAACAGTATGAAAGAACAAATCTTCAATTAGCTTTAAAAAATGCAGAACTTGAAAGACAAAACCGGAAATTATATCGGCATCAGGCAAAAATTGAAAACCAGACTAAGATATTAGAGAGTCAAAATCTTCATATAAAAGACAGTATAAGTTATGCACAGAAAATACAAAAAGCGGTATTTCCTTCAATTGAAATATTAAGAAAAAATACCAAAGATTCTTTCTTACTTTATCTTCCGAAAGAAAAAATAGGAGGTGATTTTTACTATTTTACAAAAATTAACGAATATTTTGTAACAGCTGTTGCCGACAGTACCGGACACGGTGTGCCGGGCGGCTTTATGTCTATGTTGGGTATTACTATTTTAGAAGAAATAATTAAACGTAAAAAGATTCTTGATGCTGCTGAAATTTTGAATAAATTCAGAGATGAAATAATTATTTCTTTAGACCAAAAAAATGTTCGTTCTACGACAAATGACGGTTTTGATACCGCAATTTGCATATATAATACCAAAAAACAAGAAGTTAACTATGCCGGAGCCAATTTACCTCTTATTTTATTAAGAAATCACGACATTATGTCTTACAGCCCCGACAATATGCCTATAGGGACATATATTACAATGAAGCCGTTTAAGAATAATTATATAAAAATACGTAAAGACGATATATTGTATATGTTTACGGACGGTATTACCGACCAGTTCGGAGG
>JALSMF010000081.1 GCA_026987795.1 Bacteroidales bacterium | reverse complement strand
CACTTGTCGAAACCGGTATGTCGGCAATGCTGACTTCGACAAGCTCAGCCGGCGGTTTGCTTAACCCTGTCGGGGGTCTGACCCCCGACAGGGTTTTCTTAAATAAATTTATTTAAAACGATTCTAATGTTTTTGTTTCGGTATAATTTATCGGTTCGGCGTTTCCGTCGCCGTAGAACACATATTTCATTTTAAGTTCTATTTTTTTTCTCGAATAATCCAAAATTTCCCATGTCTGTATGGAATCACCTTCATATTCTTGCAAGTCATAATTCCATAAAGGATATGTTAATATTAGTTTTTCATTACCATCAACAGCCCATTTCACATTGTTTGTAATGGTATCGTAACAAAGATTATGAAAAGAAATCGTACCGTCTTTTATATATTCTTCATATGAATTTCTTTTACAATCTTCATCGTAAAAACGTGTATATAAATCTTCATAGGGTGTGGGTTCGACTCGTCCGGGATATGACATCCATTCCGTAACTTTCCATTTGTGTTCAGTTAATATTTCGTCAAGGTCTTTTTTAAACGGGTTTTTTTTGCATGATGTGCTTAAACCTATTACTGTTATTATAAAAATTGCTGCGGTTATTTGTTTTATTGTCTTCATTTTATTTTAGTTGAAAGTTTGTAAAGTTAAAAGTTTAATGTTTTGTTAATTGCTGTGACTTCGACAAGCTCAGTCACCGGTTCGACAAGCTCAGTCACCGGTTCGACAAGCTCAGCCGGCGATGAGACAGGACAAGTCAGCGATTTGATAAGCTTTTGCAGTGAGGGTACGGCTTTGAGCCGCACCCTCACTTTCGTAACAGTTGTATATATATGCCGAGATTTTAACATTTTGTTTGTTATTTTTTGTGTATGTTGTTGTATTTGTCAATGAGCTTATTTATTTGTTTTATCAGTGTGTCGTATAGTTGCGAAGGGTTGAGCAGGGCATTGGCTTCGGTGTGTTTTATAAGTTGTTTGTATTGTTCTGCGGTTTGTTTTCTTAATTCTTTTAAATTCAAATCGGGTTTTTCGGCTTTTTCTTTTATTCTGCCGATATACAAATCGTTAAAACGCTTGTTACTTTCTTCAAGTTTATCAATCCATTCGTTAAGTCCGAGAAGGGTAATTGCCGCTTTTAGTTTGTCGTTGTTTTTTGCGTTATCGATAAAGTCGTTTAAAGCTGCGGTTTCTGCCTGATAGTTCATACGTGCGACGGCTGTTCCGTATTTTTTTATTTGTTGCAGCAGCAGAGAACCGGCTTCGGCATATTCGGGATTAAAATGGTAGGTGTAAAATACGGCTCCTTGCTCTATGCCGGTAATCAGCTTGTCTCTTATTTCGTCTTCCGCCGTAATTTTTTTGGTCAGTTCGCTGGCTCTTGTCTGCAAATAGGCATCTTCGGTTTTTCGCGTTCCGGCAAGCAAATTATTGTATTGTGTTTCAATTTTCAGTGCTGCGGGGTCGTTTTCTTCGTAAATTCTCAACAGGTCGTTGTTAAATTGTACGTGTTCGTCGTTTCTTAATTTCAGAAGTTGAATTGATTTAAACATAACTTAATTTTTTTGGTTAATGATATAAATAGTTGAAAGTTTGTAAAGTTTAAAGTTTTTAAAGTTGTAAATGCTCGGTATGTCTCAAAGACACGCCGAGATTTGTTAAAGCCAAGTTCTTGTGCAGCTTGCAGCGGGGTATTTCCTTGCCGGAAAAGTATTCCTGCAAGCTGCGGGATATGTTTTCCGGTGCGGCAATCCGTTGCTGCGGGTTGCAGGGTATGTTTTCGGCTGCGTCGAATATGTGCTGCAAATTGCATGGCATAAATGTAACTATTTCAAACATATTATGCGAGTTGCTGCGGGTGTTTGTTGTTGTATTGCCATAAAGCCGCCGGATAAACGGCATAGTTGCCGGAGAATTTACCGAATGGTTTTGTGTGTTTTTTATTGTATGATTAATTTTTTTGTTTTTGTAAATTGATTGCTTGTAATTTTAATGAAATATATACCGGCAGGAAATGAGCCGGTATTAATCTTTGTATTAAAATAGTCATTATTATTTTTAAATTGATTGTCGTAAAATATTTTTCCTGATATATCTGAAATTGAAATGTTTAAATCAGTTATATTTTGATTACACGAAGATCTTAAAGAAAGCTCAAAATATTTATTTGCCGGATTAGGAAAGATATTTATTTCTGTATTTAAACTTTTGTCATCGGGATAAACCGGTATGGTCTCGTCAGAATTAAGAAATTTGCTTGCCGGTGTGTTTTTTGTATCCAAGCTGTCTTTCTTTTCTTGCTGTTTATTATCGCAGGGCTCAATTAACATTTCAACATTTGCACCGTCTTGGGTTTCAAAACCGGATTCTAAAATAATTTCGTTACCGGCTTTAAAAGTAACATCCGTTGCCGTTGATTTAATTAATGTATTTCTTACGGTAATATTATTAACGGCATGAAACAATACTTCTGCGGGACCTTCGATTGTTTCATTTTCTATTAAAATATTCGGTTCGGCTTCGCAACAGGGAGCGGGAATGTCAATGTTTGTAATACAGTTATTATTAACAGGATATAATGTCGGATTATTATCATTATTTTGGAATATAAATTTTTCGGTATAATTTTGTTCTCCGCAATCATTGGCAAGTGTCATTTCCCATATAAAAGAACCTGTGTAAACATTTGCCTTTTCGGCATCCCACTCAACTTTTTTAATTCCGTTTTCGCAATAAATATCGGGAATATTTTCTATTTCCGCTCCGTTATTATATAAAATTTTGATATCTGTTGCAGAGGATACATTCTCTAAATTTAAAACTGCATAATTTTTATAATCCGGATAAATTTTTGTCGGTTTTGAAGGAGAAATGATACCGTCTGTGGGGCTGCATGGGTCTTCAAGGTTACATTTATCGGTTTCTTCTAATGTTATATCATCAATGTAAGCATAATTTGTACAAAGTGCTTCACCGCAACTTCCGTCGTCAATACAATCAACAACAAACCAATCATACTTATTAACCCCTTGTTCCGGCATTTTAAATGCAAAGCTTATTTCATTCCATGTATCAAATTCAAAATCATTTAATCTGATTTTTTTTATTAAAATAGTATCATTTGTATTATATTGTGTGTATTTTGCATTATAAGGATGAATAAAACCAAAACCGAAATTAGTAGCATTACAAATATCTTTTCCTTCAGAATTTCCGGTAAATTCTCTTCCTTGTCTTTTATATTTAATTCTGTTTTTTGCCAGAAAAAAAATCATATATCTTTCCGAATTTGTAGTAACATGCCCAACACCATTAAAAAATTCAGGCACCATAATTTTACAAGTAATTTTATAAAATTTGTCTTCTTCCAACTTGTTGTTACCTAACAGTTTTTGTTGAATTAATTCATATTGAACAATTCCTATATAATAACCTTGCGGATCATTTACAGCACCTCTGTAATCGGGTGAATGATATGCTCCGCACGGACAATCAGGGTCTTGATTTCCGGATGGATTCTCCCTATAACCGGCAGATTGCCATATCTTTACAGCAAATGGTCTTTTTTTATATAATGCTTTATTACTAAATCTTGTTTCCCAGTATATAAATCGCTCGTTAACATCATCATAATGCTTACAACCCCAGACTGCTGCTCCGGCTTCAAAATTACCTTCGTATAACCTGTTTTGAGAGTATAAATTTTCATAAAGAAAAAAACAAAAAAATACTAAAAAAAGATGTTTCATAAGTTTCTTTTTAATTTATTTGAGTTTAATTTTTATACCTGCTATAATTGAATTACTTATTTCAAAATATAAAAACAACGGCTGTTTTTTATAAATCAAATAATCCAATTTTAATGTCGGGTAAAAAGTGTTAAAATATACAAAACCGTAATTATCTTTTTGACTATTTTTATTTAAATAATATGAATTTGCTCTTGAGAAACTAAATATATTATAATATAATCCTATGCTTG
>JALSMF010000080.1 GCA_026987795.1 Bacteroidales bacterium | reverse complement strand
GGTTTTCATATCTTTAAAATATATATTGTATTTTGAAATTTGCTTTATTTTATCTTGTTGTTAATATCTATTGTTGCTTTTGAGTATAACACTTCCGCAAGAGCATTGCTGTAATTCAGTCGGCTTATAAGCATATCGTTATATGCCGTCAGCAACCTGTCGGGCGGAAGGACTGAATGATTAAATTGGTTTAGTGCCAGATAATAGTTTTGTTCTTTGAGCTTATATATTTTTTCAGCTGAGATATATTGCGAATATGCTTTTTTGTAATCCAGAATTAGCTGTTTGTTCTCTGCATTATTTTGTATTTTGGCTTGTTCGGCATTTTGCAGAGATATTGTTTTGTTTATTTTTGCTGTTTGGGTTTGTGTATAAGCCGCTATACTCGGAAAAGGTAAGCTTATTTTTAATCCTACATATCTCGGGCTTATCCAATTTCTGTCAGGGTCAAAAAATTGAACATTGCTGTTTTGCTGCCAAGCATTATACGAAACAAGCGATACAACAGGAAGCTGCATAAATTTAGTTTTTTTCACTTCGGCTTCGGCT
The DNA here is from genome assembly GCA_026987795.1 of Bacteroidales bacterium. Classification (GTDB taxonomy): domain Bacteria; phylum Bacteroidota; class Bacteroidia; order Bacteroidales; family JAADGE01; genus JAADGE01. The sequence goes on along the minus strand of JALSMF010000080.1, from coordinate 3,456 downwards.
AATTCAATATTCAGCAGAGCTTGTCTGTATTTTAAGTTGTTTTGTATTTCCGGATTATTAATATATTCCGGTTTGTAATCGGGTTGTTCATTAACGGTTAGGGTTGTTTCTTCCGGAATGTCGCAAAGTATTTTGAGACTGTAATATTGTTTTTCCAGTGTAATTTTTAATTGTTGCAATTTGTCTGCCGTAGTAATTTTATTGACCTTCATATCATTAAGGTCTTGCAGGCGAACAATACCGTTGTCATATTTATTTTGCATATTCGATAAAAGAGAATCTGCCGTAAGCAGTGTATTTTCGGTAATTTTAATTTGTTCCTGCAGTGAAATTATATTGTAATAGCTTGCGGCAATTGATTCGAACAGTGCTTTTTTGACAGTCAGATTATTTATGTCGGTAAGCTTGTAATTTATGTTTGCACTTTTCAGTTTTGCCCAACTTTCGGGGTTTATGATGTCTATTTGGGGTATTATGTTAAGGTTTGATATGTATTTTTGCCCCGTTGTTACCTCTTTGAAAGTGCCGGGAGTTCCTCCGAATGCTTCTGCAGGAAGATATGTAACGGGCAATTCTATATTGTCGGTCATATTAAAACTTGTCTGTATTTTGAAATTTATCAGACCTGTTTTTGCGGATATTTTTTGCCACTTTGCCGTAAGAGACAACTGTTCGCCTTTTTTTAGCGTTATACTGTTTTTTTCAGTATAATTAAGAAGACTGTCAAGATTTTCAAAAAGTAATTTTTCTTGTGCGGTTAAAATATTCAGACTTAATAAAAGTCCCGCACTTATAAGAATTATTTGCTTCATATTGTTATTTTAGAAGTTTCGTAAGGTCTTTATATAAGACACTGAATTTATGTAATACTTTTGGTTAAAAACTTTATTTTTTTCTTTAAAAAAGGTTTCTTTGATAATTTTTCAAATAAAAATATTACAGTAACAGCAAGAATGACACCGATAATAATGTCAATAATATAGTGATGTGAAGAATATACTGCCGAAAACCAAATTCCGAACATAAAAATAATAAATAACCAATTTATTTTCTTCAGTCCTTTTTTTATTCCGAAATATAAAACAATAAGCGGATATGTTGCATGTAAAGACGGTATTGCTGCCAATACGTTTGCATTTTTATTGTAGATTCCTTCAAATATCGGAATTCCCGTGAGATTATCAAACCTTTCGAGCCCTGCTCTGTTTCCGGGTACGCCTATGTGCAGGTCGAATCCGTATATTTGGACATACCACGGCGGTGCTGCCGGATATATGTAATAAATTATGAAGCCGGCAATATTGACGAATAAAAAGACAAGTGAAAACTTGATGAACAGTTCTTTGTTTTTTATAAAAAGATAAACGGCAAAAGCCAAGGGTACCGGTACCCAATTTATGTAAAAGAAACCTGTTAAGAAATCAAGAACAGAATTATTATGAATTAAAAAATATTCGTTAGGAGTAAGCCGCATATCTTCGGACAAAATGCCGAATAATGATTTTTCAAGTTCATAAGGTTGCTTAATATGAACGGCAGAAACTTCATAATTAGGAATTATTCGCATAGAGTCGTATATAATCCAATAAATTATCCAAATTGAAAAACCGAGAATAAATTTACGAGACTTTTCGTGTATGTAATAACTTGAAAGCCATAAACCAATCAGGAACCAATGTTCGGTTTTCATTCCTCTGACTATTATATTCCAAGAGATATAAAAAATTACCAGAAGACTGTTAATAAGTATGTTCTTTTTTGTAAATCGTTTAAACTCCATTTTCTAAACTCAAATAATTACGGATTAATCATTTTTTCGTAAGTCTTTTTTCCGGTTTTAATATCTTTACCGAACAACTCTATATATTTTACATCGGGCCAAACACCTGAATTGTCGGCAAAAATGTAGAGGTGGTCCAGTATAGACATTTTATCGTTAATTTTTGTAAAAACAACGGCTTTAAAAGGTGCTGTTTGTTTTAACAAAAGTTCTTTTTTATCGGTAGCAGACAGCTTTAACTTGAAAAAATCGGGATTCGATTTTAACCTCTCGCATTTTTCTCCGAATGCAAATTTTTTCTCGATAACTTTTAATTCTATTCTTTGTCCTTTTTCTTCATACCTCAGCCAATATACATCGACAGGGTCGTTTTCGATTAAATTTCCGTTTTTATCAAAATTAGCATCATAAATAATTGTATTTTTGTTATGATTTCTTTGGATATAGAACAGGTTGTTTTTTGTTTTTTCGGGGACAGGATAGTCTTTCGGTTGAGCAAAAGAGCTTAAAGCTGCTGCGAGTAACAGTAGTGTAATGCTGTATTTCATAATTATTAAATTTATAAGAGATTATTTTTTTTATATAGGGATATTGTTTCTTTTATGCCTTTTTCCAAATCATATTCCGGCTTAAAGCTGAAATCTTTTACTAAATCGGAACTGTCGCATTGCCAGTTTGCCGCACTTATTATTTTAAATTTTTCAGGATTTAATGTTGCCGGTTTCCCTAAAATGCAGGAAATTTTTCCGGATATGTATGCCAATATTTTTACAAACTTTTTAGGAAAAACAATTTGCAGTGTTTTTACCTTTAGCTCTTTCTTTACAATTTTGTTAAACTCTTCCGTTGTATATTTTCGCAGGTCGGAAACAAAATATGATTTGCCGGAAATATCGGACTCCAGAGCATCGAAAATTAAACGAACCAAATCTTTAACATAAATAAACGAAACGATTTGTTTTTTTGTCCCGATATATGTTTCCAAGCCGTTTTTTATACTTTTGTATGCAAGATAATAATCTTTTTCTCTCGGACCGTAAACTCCCGTAGGTCTTATGATTATGTGCGGAAAATTCTGCAACTTTTTTATGTAATTTTCTGCTTTAAGTTTACTTTTTCCGTATAAAGTTACGGGGGTAGGTTTATCCGTAATTTTTATTGGTTGCATTGTTTTTTCATTACCGGGACCGTAAGCATCTAAACTGCTTATGTAAATAAACTTCTCGGGGGGGGTATTTGTTTCTGCAAGAGCATCGCACAGGTTTTTTGTATATTGAAAGTTTACCGTGTCAAATTCTTCTTTTTTACAGGTTTTGGTTATGCCTGCGTTATGAATTACGCAATCAAACTTTTCTGATTCTCGTAATTTTTGCTTCAAAACTTCCTTATCGGACAACTCTGTTTCAAAAAACTTAATACGAGTATCCGAAAGATATTTCCGACTGCTTGTGCTTCTTACTCCGGCATATACTTCATATTTTCTTTTTAATGCTTCTTCCGTAAGAAAACTTCCGATAAAACCGCTTGCTCCCGTGATGAGTATTTTTTTCATATTATGTTTAAAAATGTTTAATGTATACTCTTCTTCTTAAATGTTGTCGAGTATCATAAGCATCAAATAATTGGTGCGAGTCTTTATTATCTTCTAAAATATGACTTGTAATTGCGATTTTTAT
>JALSMF010000079.1 GCA_026987795.1 Bacteroidales bacterium | reverse complement strand
AAAGTAATAAAAGAAGTTGCAAATTTTGCATCAGGCAGAAAACGTTTTACCGATAAAGAACTTAAATGGGGCGAAGGACTTATAGGAGCCTGTATCGCAGAAAAAAAATCAAACTATCTTAAAAACATCTCGGATGATTACATCGAAATAGAATCAGGACTGGGAAGAGCAAAACCAAAAAGCTTACTTATTGTTCCCGTTGTTACCCAAGAAGGAATCATACATGGTGCAATTGAAATAGCATCCTTTAAAGAATATAAAGAATACGAAATTAAATTTATTGAACAAGTTGCTGAAAATACGGCAATGACAATATCAACTCTTAAAATTAACGAAGAAACTGCTGCTCTTTTGAGAGAATCAAGAGAACAGGCAAAAGTGCTTACCAGCCGGGAAGACGAACTGCAAAAAACAATCTCGGAGATGAGACGATTGCAAGAAAATGCCGATATTCAGAGTGCAGCATTTCGTTCATATCAAGATGCTACAAATAATGCCCTGATAAGAGCAGAATTTTCTAACAAAGGAAAACTGTTATTTGCAAATCGAAAATTTCTTAAATTATTTGAATATAAATCAAATTCCGAAATTGAAAATGAAGATATTTCTAAATTTGCAAGTCCTGACTCGGACGAATGGTTTGATAATCTGAAAGAAACGGTTCTAATCAAGAATTCGCATATAGAAGGACTTATAAGACATTTAACAAAATCCGGAAAAACTGTCTGGATAGAATCTTCATATATAGGACTGAAAAATGAGAAAGGTAAAAATGAAAAAATTCTTTTTCTCGGTATTGATGCCACACAATTAAAAACGGATATTCAGAATTTTGAACTCAAGCTGAAGAAAATAGATAATACACTGCAATCTCTTGATTTTCAGATAAACGGAGATGTTTTAAATGTAGGCGAACAAATGTTAAAAAAGTTGTCCTTTACGGATAAAGAAAATATCCCGAAAACAATAAATAATTTAGTTCCCGAAACAGGCTTACAGGCAATTAACAATATTATTGAAAAACTTATTGATTCTGACGAAACTTATGAGGGTGAAATTGATTTTCTGGATGCGAAAGGTCTCCCTGTCCGGTTTTACGGAACAATTTTTACCGAAAAAGATATTAATGAAAACATAACATCAATTAAATTCCTCGGATATGATTATTCTCAACAGGTTAATTTTGCCGAAAAGATTAAAGAGCAGGAAGAAATAATTCAAAACCAACTGAAAGAAATAGAAACTGTTAAAGAGCGAATGACTAAACGAACAGAACAGATTCGTAAAGAGATGAGAGAACTTTACCTGAATACGGAAACGGCTTACATACTCGGTCAAAAGACATTTGACAGTTTGCCGGAAGCAATAATTACATTGAACAAAGACAATGAAATAGAATTTATAAACAAAAAAGCTTCAGAAATTCTGAACGTTCAGGATAAAAATAAAATAAAAGGTGCGGATATTAAAACATTACTGCCCGACATTGAAAAAAAATATGACGGAATTTATCTCGGAGACATACTGAATATAGAAAATGAAGAATTGCAAAACCTGAAAGAGCAAGAAGTGTATATTATTGATAATGACGGAAAGCCGGTAAAATACAGAATGTTGCCTGTTAAAGTTTCTGTAGGCTTACGCCGACAACTTTCCGTATTTTTAAGAAAATAACAATATTTTATGAAAATTTCAGAAGTTATTGACAAGAAACTGATAAAGGAATTTCATAAAGTTCCGCGTATTATTTATAAAAATGATACGAATTGGATTCCGCATATAGAAAACGACATTGAAAAAAAATTTCATACAAAAACAAATAAATTTTACGACGGAAAAAACGCAAAACGTTGGGTTTTAAAAGATTCCGAAGGAAATCTGACAGGACGAATTGCTGCGTGGGTTCATCCCAAACAATATAAAAAATTTAAGCAACCTACCGGAGGTATAGGCTTTTTCGAATGTGTAAATAACCAAGAAGCTGCAAATCTGCTTTTTGATACAGCCAAAAAATTTCTTGCCGAAAAAGGAATGGAGGCAATGGACGGGCCGATAAATTTCGGAGAGAAAGACCAATTTTGGGGCTTGTTGATAAAAAACTTTACAGACCCTAATACCTACGGCATGAACTACAATCCTGAATATTATGTACCGTTGTTTGAAAATTACGGCTTTAAAGTTTACTATTACCAATTAATGTATCATCGCTTAACGACAGACCCCGCGCAAGAAGTTTTTGTAAGAAAAGCAAATATACTGCGAAAAGACCCGAAATTTGAATGCAGAAATATCAAAGGACTTACAACCGAACAAGTTGCCAAATACTTTACGGAAGTTTACAATGATGCTTGGGGGCACACACGGAAAAATTTCAAAAAAATGGATTGGCGTGTTACATATAAAATGTTTAAAACGATGAAACCCGTTATTGACCCTGATATTATAATTTTTGCATTTTATGATAATCGTCCCGTAGGAATGTATTTGAATTTACCCGAATTAAATCAAATTTTCAAACACCTTAACGGAAAAATGAATCTTATCGGAAAACTGAAATTTCTTTGGCATAAAATAAAGAAAACACCGACAACAATGTATGGATTAGTGTTTGGCGTAGCTCACGATTTTCACGGAAAAGGAGTGGAGGGTGCAATGATAAAATTTGCAGAAGAAACCATTGTTCCTTTAAACAGATACAAAGATACCGTTCTTGCATGGATAGGCGATTTTAATCCTAAAATGATTAAAGTTTGCGAAAATCTCGGAGCAAAACAATACAGAACTTATGCAACGTATCGCTACCTTTTTGACAGAACAAAACCTTTTGAAAGAGCAACAATTAACGAATCTTAATTATCTGCCATAAAGTCTTGTTTTTAGCCTGCGTGTCTGCCGTTTTGTCTCAATAATATGTGAAATATGCCGTTTTAAATAAATATAAAAACAGGAATATAATTTGTTATCGGGTAAATGTAATTTTTTGTTAACAATAAAATCAAAAAAAATGAAATTTACCGACAAAATAAATTATTGGTGGATGCCTGTATTGGCAGGAGTATTGCTTATTGCTGTTTCAATATTTTTTATAAGCAAACCTTTAAGTGCTTTTTTGGGACTTACCGTTCTTTTCGGATGGTTAATTTTTACAAACGGCGGATTAAACCTTATTTTTGCAATAAGAAACAGAAAAATCTTTGAATCGTGGATATGGTATTTGTTAATAGGAATTTTTGAAATTTTAACAGGTATTGTATTACTTTTCAATCCGCAAATATCAGCAGAATCGCTTATTATTTTTGCAGGATTTTGGCTTATGTATTCAGCCGTTTCTAAAATCTCTTATTCATTTGTATTGAAAAAAAGCGGAACCCAAAAATGGTGGCTTACGCTTATTTCCGGTATAATTTCCCTTATTTTTGCTTTTTTTATGATAGCAAATCCTATTTTCGGAATTTTGGGAATTGTTTATCTAACATCAGTTACAATATTAATATCCGGAATAACAGCACTTATATTCGGTTTGCAAATTAAAAAATTAAACAAAACATTTTAAGTATCTTATAAAATAATTATATTTATAACCGGAAGGTTACGAGTATGAAAAAACAGAAAAATTGTCCGTAAGACATATTATTGCCTTCGGACAGTTTTTTAATCTGATATTTTAGGAATATGAAATATATCGACTATTACAAAGTTCTCGGTCTGTCAAAAAATGCTTCGGATGATGATATAAAAAAAGCATACAGAAAACTGGCTCGTAAATATCATCCCGATTTAAATCCGGGTAATAAAGAAGCCGAAAAAAAATTTAAAGAAATAAACGAAGCCAACGAAGTATTAAGCGACCCCGAAAAAAGAAAAAAATACGATAAATACGGAAAAGACTGGCAATATGCCGACGAATTTGAAAAAGCCGAGCGACAATACGGTAATCAATCGGCATATTCAGGTTCAAGTTCTTTCGGCGGATTTTCAGGCGAAGGTTTTTCCGATTTTTTTGAAGCA
>JALSMF010000078.1 GCA_026987795.1 Bacteroidales bacterium | reverse complement strand
GGGAATGGTACAGAATTGCGGCAATATTGAGCAAACTTCCGGATATTTACAGGAAAATACAAAAATTATAAAAGAAAATTAATGTCAGATAAACAAAGAACCATATTAAACAAAGCAACACTCAAAGGAACCGGTTTACATACGGGAAAAGAGGTTGTTATAACATTTAAACCCGCAAAAGAAAACACAGGTTATATTTTCAGAAGAGTAGACCTGGAAAATAAACCTGAAATTGAAGCTTTAGCAGAAAATGTAGTAGAAACATCAAGAAGCACCGTTCTGTTCCGAAATAATGCAACCGTAGCAACCGTAGAGCATGTTATGTCGGCAATTTACGGTATGGGGATTGATAACATAATTATTGAAATTGACGGACCCGAAACTCCGATTTTAGACGGAAGTTCAAAACTATACGTTCAATCTTTGGCTAAAGCGGGAATAAAAGAACAAAACGAGAAAAGGAGATATTTTGAAATTGACGATAACATTATTTTTGAAAATAACGGAACCGTTATTAAGGCAGAATCTTTTGATGAATTAAGTTTAGAAGTATTAATAGATTATCACTCAACTGTTTTAGGCAAACAAAAAGCGGTACTTAATTCCTCCGTTGACTATATTTCCGAAATAGCCCCCTGCAAAACTTTTGTATTTCTGAAAGAACTTGAAATTTTACTGAAAAATAATCAAATTAAAGGCGGAGATTTATCCAATGCACTGGTTATTGTAGAAAAAGAGTTTACACAAAAAGAATTTGACAGAATTGCAGACCTGTTCAACAAAAAACATCAAAAATATAACGGCAGAGGCGTATTAAACGAAGAATACATGACATTTGAAAATGAACCCGCACGTCATAAGCTGCTTGATTTACTCGGAGATTTGGCTTTAACGGGGATGAGAATAAAAGGAAAAATAACAGCGGAAAAACCCGGACATTATGCTAACACGGAATTTGTTAAGATAATAAGAAAAAAAATTAAAGAACAGAAAACAAATTACTGATATTAAACAGAGAAAAAATAATACAAAAATAAACTCGTTCATTAATATATTTTTAGCTTTATGATAAGTCCTTTAGCAAACATACATCCTGATGCAAAAATTGCTGATACCGCAATTATAGACCCGTTTGTTACAATATCCGGAGATGTTGTAATAGATGAAAATACTCACATATATCCTAATGCAGTAATATTTGACGGAGCAAGAATCGGAAAAAACGTAACGATATACCCTTCTGCAGTAATCTCGGCAGCTCCGCAGGATTTAAAATATAAAGGAGAAAAAACAACAACTGAGATAGGAAGCGGCACCATTATCAGAGAATTTGTTACGATAAACAGAGGAACTGCTGCAAAAATGAAAACAATTGTCGGTGAAAACTGCCTTATTATGGCGTACTCCCATGTTGCACACGATTGTATTCTCGGTAATAATATTATTACGGCAAACGGAGTTCAGCTTGCAGGAGAAGTTGAAGTTGACGATTTTGCCATTCTCGGAGGAGGAACTTTAGTGCACCAGTTTACCAGAATCGGCAAGCACGTTATGACACAAGGAGGCTTACTTTTGGGTAAAGATATTCCGCCGTACGTTAAATCAGCGAGAGAGCCGGCTTCTTATGTCGGAGTAAATTCAATAGGTCTCAGAAGAAGAGGATTCTCAAATGATAAAATAAGACACATACAAGATATATATCGCATATTTTTTAACTCAGGGCTAAACTATAAAGATGCCCTTAATAAAATAATTGATGATATTGAAGACACCCCCGAAAAAGAAGAAATAGTAAATTTTATACGAAATTCAAGTCGCGGAATGATAAAAAGTTAAATTGATTAGTATCGAATAAAAATTTTGCTGATTAAAAATAAACCTGCCTGAAAATTCTGCAATTTTAATATTCTGCAATAAAGATTGCGGGAATACAGCCCGGTAATATTTTATTTACCCGAGTATTGTTTACTTTTTGTTACCTTATTTGTTATTTTAATATGATTTTATCTTATAGCTTTGCAAGCTAAAAACTTAACAGTTGTCTTTTATAAAAGAAACACCAAAAAATATCTTCACAAAAATCTTAAATATCAAAAAATATGACAAAAGCAGATTTAATCTCATTAATTTCAGACCAAACAGGTGCGGATAAAGTAATTGTCAGAAAAATTGTCGAATCATTTACAGAAAACATTAAGAAATCTTTAACAAATAATGAAAATGTTTACTTACGCGGTTTCGGAAGTTTTATAGTTGTAAAAAAAGCTGAAAAAACAGCCAGAGACATCAGAAAAAACAAAAAAGTGACAATTCCGGAACATTATGCTCCGAAATTTAAACCGGTAAAATCTTTTATTGATGCCGTAAAAGACAACGTAAAATAAATTCCGACAAAACAATATTCGTAACAAGTCAAAAGTCGATTTCAAAATCGACTTTTTTTATTTTAATAATTCAGGTATATCTTATAATTTGTATTCGCAGTTATATTTCTAAATAAAAAAAGCTTATAATTAATAAAAAAATGCTATTTTGGTAAATTCATTATTCATTAGAAAAATATAAAAGCAAATACATGAAAACGGTTTCATATTTCATCCTGATTAATTTTGTAATGCTAACTTTTCAGGCAGGTGCTCAAAACGTTAAAATCCAGAAAACAGAAACCTCGTATGATATAAATTCGTACGAAAAATTTATTAAAAAATATGAAAATACACCGGACAAACCTTTAGAGCTAAAAAAGAAATTAGCCGAAAGCTATTTCAAAACAGATAACTTTATTAATGCCGAAAAATATTACGAAGAAGTTGCAAAATCAAACAAAAGTAACAGTAAAGATATATACAACTATATTGTCGTTCTAAAAATTAATCAAAAATATGATGAGGCAGACAAATGGATGAAGAAATTTTACGAATCAGAACCGGAAGACAGCAGAGCAAAAATATATTTTGAAAATAGAGAACAGTTGAGTAACCTGCTTACGGATAACGGACAGTTTAAAATTAAAAACTCAAACATAAATACACCTGCTCGGGAGTTCGGAGCGGCGTATTACGGAAAAAAACAAGTAGTTTTTACTGCCGAAGAAACAAAGTCCGAATTAGTTAAAAAAATATTTCCCCGGAATAAAAAAAATCCGCTTACTCTATATGTTGCAGATATTAAAAGAAGCCGATTAGAACATGCCGAACCGCTGAAAAAACGTTTTAATAAAAAATACGGAGAAAGCACTGCAAGTTTTAACAAAACCGGAGACTTTACTGCACTTACGCTGATCCGGTATGACAGTAAAAATAACACGATAAACCGACAAATATTTACTTCCGTAAAAGAAAACGGAAAATGGCAACCCCCCGTTCCTTTACCGTTTAACAGCAGCAAATATTCGACAACTTGTCCGGCATTGAGCAAAGACGGAAACACAATGTATTTTGCTTCGGATATGCCCGGCGGATACGGAGGAACTGATATTTACTTTACCCGAAAAAATGAAAACGGAGAATGGAGCAAACCGGTTAATCTCGGAAAAAATATTAACACCGAAGGCAATGAAATGTTTCCGTTTATTCATAAAGACGGATTATTATTTTTTGCATCCGACGGTTTGTTCGGCATAGGCGGTTTGGATATATTTATAACTAAAAAAACAAATACCGGATGGCTTAAGCCCAAAAACCTCGGAAGCCCTGTTAACAGCAGTTATAATGATTTTGCACTAATTCTTGATGACAATATGAAACAGGGGTTTTTTTCCTCAGAAAGAGACGGAGGAAAGGGCAGTAGCGACATTTATTATTTTAAATTGATAAAAGAACTGTATTTTGACATAACAATTGAAGGCAAAATAAAAGACACAAACGGAAATATACTCGCAAATTCAGACGTAACTCTCTATAACAAAGAAGACAATCCCGTAAAGACCGTAAGCTCTGATAAAAACGGAAATTTTAAATTCATTGCCCGTCAAAACGAAACATATAAAATTGAGGCAAATAAACCTAACTATCA
>JALSMF010000077.1 GCA_026987795.1 Bacteroidales bacterium | reverse complement strand
GGTAAAATTCAAAATATCGGAAAAAATATCGTCATAATAGGCGGAGGCAATACAGCTATGGATGCTGCAAGAACGGCATACAGGCTAACAGAAAACAACGGAAAAGTTACAATACTTTACAGAAGAACCATAGAACAAATGCCTGCAGAATATCAAGAAATACAAGATGTTTTGGCAGAAGGTATTGAAATTAAAGAACTTGTTTCTCCGATAAAAATAAACTCTGAAAACGGAAAAATTATTTCATTAACATGCAGAAAAATGAAACTCGGAGAAAAAGACGCAAGCGGCAGGGCAAGACCTGTCGAAATTCCGGGTTCTGATTTTGATTTAGAAACAGATACAATTATTCCTGCAATAGGACAACAAACAGCTATTGATTTTATTGATAATAAACTTCTCGTAACAAAAGAAAATTCTTATGAAACAAAAGTAAAAAATGTTTTCATAGGAGGTGATGCAAAACGTAATGCCTCTACACTAATTAATGCAATAGCCGACGGCAGAAAAGCTGCACGGGAAATAATCGAAAAAACAGAAAATAATTATAATATAAAACACAAAAAAGAAAAAGAGTTAAGTGACAGAACACCTCAGCCCGTAAAAGACTTAATGCTTAAAAAAGTAATGCGAATTCCTGCTGTTCCGGTTAGAGAAGCAAGCCTGTCCGAACGCAAAAATTTCAAATTAGTTACGGCAACTATGACAAAAGACGAAGCAATGCAGGAAGCATCTCGCTGTCTGCTATGCGATGAAGTTTGCAATATATGCACAACTTTATGTCCCAACCTTGCCTTGCAACACTATGAAATTGAACCTGTTAAATACAACCTCCAAAAAATTGAAAACGGAAAAATACTTGATGCCGGCATATTTGAAATTAGCCAAAAAGAACAAATTATTCATATCGCCGACTGGTGTAATATGTGTGCAAATTGCGAGACTTTTTGCCCGACATCCGGTGCCCCATACAAAGAAAAACCGCATTTATACTTAAACAAAACCGTTTTTGCAAAAGAAAAAGACGGTTATTTTTATGACAAAAAAAACCAAACATTACTTGCCAAAGACAGCGGATTTGATTTCGGTTTAACCGAAACAGAAAACTTTTATTTGTACCAATCAGATAATTTAATTGCAAAGTTAGATAAAAAAACACTGGAAATTCTTGAATATACGGGAGGAGAAAATGAAGATTACGATTTTGAAAAAGCTGCAGAAATGACAATTATCATTAAAGCAGCAAAAGAATTTTAAACTTCTTCAAATTTTGAATACAAATTTAAATAAAAGAAACAATGATAAAATTAACAGAGAAAGTAACAAATGAAAAAGCATTAGAAAATGCCGTTAAAGTTTTCAGAGAAAAAGAAATTATTTTGCCGACTTTTGAACAGCAAAAAAATCCGGAGTTGATACCGGAAAAAATAAAAGACAAATTAAAAAATATCGGACTGTGGGATTTTAACCCGCTAAACCTCTTCAGAATAACATGGAAAAACGAACCGAAAGAATTCGGAGGACAATTCGGAAAACCTAACTACATTGAACTTCCTAAAGAAATTACCGGAGTTGATGCCCGAATAGTTCTTCTGGTAGGAAAATATTTTCCGACCGGAGCCCATAAAGTAGGTGCTGCATACGGATGCCTCGCCCCGCGAATTACAACAGGTGAGTTTGACCCTACTTTTCACAAAGCTGTTTGGCCCTCAACGGGAAATTACTGCAGAGGCGGTGCTTTTGACAGCCGACTTATGGGAACCGAACCTATCGCAATATTACCCGAAGAAATGAGTCAAGAACGCTTCGACTGGCTTAAAAACATTGCAAAATCAACTGTAATTGCAACTCCCGGAAGTGAATCTAACGTAAAAGAAATTTACGATAAATGTTGGGAACTTCGCCGAACTAGAGATGATGTTGTTATCTTTAATCAATTTGATGAATTCGGAAACTCTGTTTGGCACTACAATATTACGGGAAGTGCAATTGAGGAAGTGTATAATTTAATCAAAACAGAAAAAAGCAATCTTGCCGCTTATGTCTCAGCTACCGGTTCGGCGGGAACCATTGCTGCAGGCGATTATCTGCGAACAATAACTCCGCAAATTAAAGTTGTGGCATCAGAGGCTTTACAATGTCCCACTATTTTACGAAACGGTTTCGGAGCTCACCGCATAGAAGGCATAGGCGACAAGCATATTCCGTGGATACACAACGTAAAGAATACAAATGTCGTAACAGCAATTGATGATGAAGACCCGATGCGTCTGTTGCGTCTGTTTAACGAACCTGAAGGACATAAATATCTTAAAGCTCAGGGAATTTCCGAAGAACTTATAAATAATCTTCACTTGCTCGGCATATCCGGAATAGGCAATTTACTTTCGGCAATAAAAACCGCTAAATATTTTGAAATGACCTCTGATGATATTATCGTTACCGTTGCTACCGACAGTTCTGATATGTATAAATCAAGAATTAAAGAGCTCGAAGACGAAAGAGGAAAATACAGCGAATTACAGGCTGCCAAAGATTTTGAAAAATGTATTTTCGGACAGCAAACAGACAATATGAAAGAATTGAATTACCAAGACAGAAAAGCTGTTCATAATCTTAAATATTTTACTTGGATTGAACAGCAAGCTAAAGAACTTGAAGACTTAAATCAACTTTGGTACGACAGAGAAATTTGGAATAAACTGTTTAATCAAGTTCATCGTTGGGACGAATTAATAAACGAATTTAACGAAAGAACGGGAGTTTTAAAAAAATACCTGTAAAATTACAGCATTACAACTGACCGGGAAGCTTTTTAACTCGGTCAGTTGTATGTTTTTCATTATTAAAATTTTGCTATGGCAGACAAATTTATTTACAAATGTATTGATTGCGGAAAAGAATATTCCGGAAAAAAAACAATGTATTTATGTCCGGATTGTGCTTCAAAAAACACTGCAAATATGCCTCCTGAAGGAGTTCTGAAAGTAATTTATGATTACGACGGAATACCTTTGGTAAGACACAACGGAGGAACAACCCTAAATCATCTCTTTGAAAAAAAGCAAATAGATTTGCTGCCCGTAAAAAAATTAAAAAGCTTACCTAAATTAAGAGTCGGAAATACACCTTTATACAGAATAAAAAAACTAAACTCAAAAAAATTACCTTTCAGGCTGTTTTTGAAAGACGATTCTCAAAATCCGACATTTTCTTTTAAAGACAGAGCATCAGCCGTTGTATCAGGATTTGCGAAAGAAAAAAAAATTAAAACCATAGTTGCGGCATCAACCGGTAACGCAGGCTCATCGCTTGCCGGAATATGTGCATCTCAAAACCAAAAAGCAATTATTATGGTTCCGGAATCGGCACCCTTGGCAAAATTAACACAAATTATAATGTACGGAGCCGCCATAATTCCCGTTAAAGGAACTTATGACGATGCCTTTGATTTAAGCATAAAAGCAACGGAAAAATACGGCTGGTATAACAGAAATACGGCGTTTAATCCGTTAACAATTGAAGGAAAGAAAACAGTATCTTTTGAAATTTATCATCAAATAAGAAGGTCAAAACATTTACCCGACAGAATTTTTGTTCCCGTAGGCGACGGTGTTATTATTTCAGGTGTTTACAAAGGCTTGGAAGATATGCTGAAATTGGGTATAATAAATGAACTTCCG
Source organism: Bacteroidales bacterium (assembly GCA_026987795.1). Lineage (GTDB taxonomy): Bacteria > Bacteroidota > Bacteroidia > Bacteroidales > JAADGE01 > JAADGE01. The sequence goes on along the minus strand of JALSMF010000077.1, from coordinate 338 downwards.
ACAGTTGTAGCCGTTCAGGCAGAAGGCAGCAACAATCTTATAAGAAACATTACCGGCAACGCTTTCAACATAAAACCGAGCAATACAATTGCAGATTCAATTTCAGTTGATATTCCGAGAAATTTTTATATGGCAAAGCAATTTATCGAAAAATATAACGGTGAATACCTGACTGTTTCAGACAATGAAATTTTAAATGCCTCAAAAATACTTTCCGAAAATACGGGAATATTTGCCGAACCTGCAGCAGCAGCAGCATTTGCCGGTCTTCTCAATTATATGAATAACGGTAAAACAGAAAAAAAATCAAACAATGTCGTTCTTTTAACGGGCAGCGG
>JALSMF010000076.1 GCA_026987795.1 Bacteroidales bacterium | reverse complement strand
GGTGTGTTTATTATCAATAATATGCACACCTCTTGCAAATAAATGTTTAATTAAAAAAACGTATCGTAAAAATATTGAAAAAAGATATTTAAATCGTCCGAACTTCTTAATTCGGACAATATACAGGTTCAGATTGCTAAGTTTGAACTTGTTTTCGGTATTCCGAAGGGGTTATTCCCGTATATTTTTTAAAAAGAGTATTGAATGTTGATTTTGAATTAAAGCCGCATTCATAAGCAATTGCAAGAATTGAATAGTGCTTTTTTTTGTCATCAAGAAGCATTTTTTTTACCTCTTCAATACGGTATTCATTTACAAAATTATAGAAATTTTTATTCAGGTTCTCATTAATTATTTGAGTAAGGTGATGTCTTGAAATATTTAACATATTTGCTAAATCAGAAATTGTAAGTTTTTCATTTAAATACGGTTTCTTTTCAGTCATTATGTTTTTAAGTTGCTTCGAATATTTTTCGGCATTTTCTTTAGTTAAGCCGGAACTTAAATATTTAGGTTTGTTATTTCTGAGTTCTTTTTCACTGAAAACGGCTAACTGTTTAAATCCGAAAAAACTGAATGCAAAGGCAAAAAATGTCAATCCTGTGTAAGAAAGCTCAACGGGAGTTATATTTTCCATATAGAAATTTTTATTTCCGGCTATATACCAAAGCCCTGAAATATAGAGTAGTATATATGTCGCAATAAAACTGAATAAAACAATTTTAAGCCAATTTAGTGTTATTTTTTCGGATGTGTAGGAGAATATATCTTTTATATTTTTTTGATGCTTATTAATTAAAATAAATGATAAAATGCTGTAAACCGTGTTAACACTGAAAAAAGTTATGCTGTATGTAATTCTGAACGGCAGAAAGCTGTTGTTTTCAAAAAAGTTGTTACCCTGCATTACGGGTTTGTCAATAAAAATCAATGTAGTAAGCATAAACGCCGTAAAAGGAATAAAATGCAGTAATGATTTATAATTAAATTTGTAGCTCCTTGTTATTAATGCCTTAACATACAGATAGACTAAGGGACCGAATGCCAGAGGCAAAACAGGCGGTATTTCCGTAAATAAAAAAGTTTTTTCTTTAAATAGGGTAAAACTCATATCAACGGCAATTGAAAAAAGCAAAACTGCCAATATTTTATCAGCCGTATTTTGCTTTTTTCTCACCGCAATAAACAAACCGGCAAAAAGTGCCTGTGCAATTCCTATATACAATACAGGTTCCGTAATATTGTTTTTTTTAAATTAAATTTCCGTCTTGCTTATATCTTTCTTTTTTAGAAAAGAAGAAAGATGCTTCAATTTCTGCATTTTCGTCAGAGTCAGATCCGTGAACGGCATTTGCCTGTATATCGGTCGCATACATTTTTCTTATTGTTCCTTCTTCTGCATTTGCAGGATTTGTTGCACCTATGAGTTTTCTGTAATCTTCAACAGCATTCTCTTTTTCTAAAATTGCGGCAACGACAGGTCCTGAGCTCATAAAATCCGTAAGTTCGCCGTAAAAAGGTCTTTCTTTATGAACTTCGTAAAATTTCTCGGCATCGGCTTTGCTCATTCTGAGCATTCTCAATGCCTGAATTCTAAATCCCGCAGAGGTTATTTTTTCTAATATTTTTCCTGTATAACCATTTTTTACGGCTACGGGCTTAATCATCGTTAATGTAATATTTCCCATTTTATTTTGTTTTTAATTACAGTGCAAAAGTATAACAAAAAAAGGAACAAATAAATTTTGGAAAATATTAAATGTGATATAATATTTAAAAAATCTATCTTTGTGAACCTAAAAATTAAAAAGTGAAAATATTAACTGAAAATTTTAAAGAAAAATTAGAAGCAATACTTTTAAAAGAAAAAGAAATTCTCATTGTCGGTCATTATAATCCTGACGGTGATTGTATAGGGGCTTCATTAGCTTTGTATAATTTACTGAAGAGTCAGGATTTTAATGTCTCGGTGCTTATGCCTTCCGAATTACCTGATTTTTTAAAGCATTTGTCTTCGGCAGACGATATCATAATATTTGATGAAACAAAACACATATCAAAAATTAAAAATGCGGATATTATTTTTTATGTTGATTTTAATGATGAAAGCCGAACTGAAAATACGGCAACTTATTTAAAAAATACAGAAGCCGTAAAAGTAATATTAGATCATCATCCGGAGCCGAACGAAAATACAGATTTAATATTCTCTGATACCGAAATGAGCTCGGCATCGGAAGTTGTTTATCATTTTATTCACTTGCTAGGTTTTGAAAAATATATTGATAAAGACATTGCAGCCTGCATTTTTACGGGAATTATGACTGATACATTAAATTTTTCGGTAAACTCATCTCGTCCCGAAACATTTCGTATTGTTGCTGATTTGTTATCATACGGTATTGATAAAGATGAAATTTATGATAAAGTAAATAATAATTTTTCAGAAAAACGTTTACGTCTTGTAGGGTATTCGGTATATAAAAAAATGAAGATTTATGCAGATATTAATTTTGCCTGCATCCTTATTTCTAAAGAAGAACTTGAAATATTCGATTTTAAACCCGGCGACCATGAAGGAATAGTAAATATGCCTTTGTCTGTTTCCGGAATAAATATTTCTTTATTTGCAATTGAAAAAGATGATTTTATTAAAATATCCTTGCGTTCTAAGGGTAATTTTGACGTCAATCGTCTGTCAGGAAAATATTTTAACGGAGGCGGACATAAAAATGCAGCCGGAGGAAAAATTTATAAATCGTTTAATGAGGCTGAAAGCTATATCTTAAACTCAGTAAAAAAATTTTTCATTTAAAATAAGATATTATGAGAAAAAAATATCTTCTTCCCGTATTTCTGTTTTTTATTATATCTTGTGATAATGAGAGTGTTACAAAGCAGCCTGCTATTCAAAAAAGTATGATTACGGACAGTTTGCTTAAAGCAAATAAATTTTTGACGGAACGGGACAGTGAACTTATTCGGAGTTATGTAAACAGGCATAAGCTTGAAATGCAGGTAAGCAGAGAGGGACTTTGGTATAATATTTATAAGAAAACAGATAAGCAAAAAGTAAAAAACGGAGATATCGTTCGCTATGATTACAGACTGGAGTTACTTGACGGAACGCTTTGCTATACATCGGACTCAACCGGAACAGCACAGATAAAAATAGGGAGTTCGGGAAAAGAAACAGGTTTGGAAAAAGGGTTGCTGATGATGCGGGCAGGTGAAAAGGCGAAATTTATACTGCCGCCGCATTTGGCATACGGATTAATAGGAGATATGAAAAAAATACCGGCACGTTCGGCTTTAGTTTATGATGTTGAAATAAAGGAAATTGTAGATTTCTAAATTATTTCGGCATTAATTTTGATACTTTTTTTAAAAAAATAAATAACAATGAAGCACTTTAATCTCAGTATAATCATAATGCTTTTATCGTTTCCTTTGATGTCATCTTGCCTGGACGAACCCGCACAACCCCAAAGTGTAAATGAGATTGTAACGGAAATATCAGGAGATTGGTATTGTAATATTGATGAGAACGGATTTCCTTTAGAGTTTAATGCAACTATTTCTGCCGACCCTTCAAGCGAGTCTCGTATTTTGATTACTAATTTTCATAATACCGGAAATGATATAAAAGTTTCGGCAGTTGTTTCTAAAGACTTAACAATTGAGATTCCTGAGCAGGCATTTAATAATCAAATATTCAGAGGCAGCGGTTTGATTTCGGATGATTATACGGAAATAACATGGAATTATACCGTAGAGGATGAAAACGGAGATATAACATCCGTAACAGGAAAATATACTTACAGAGCCGGGGCTTAAAACCGGCAAATTAAATTTTCATAAACTTTATAATTAAAATTTCTGCGGCAAGAAAAATCAATGCTGCAATTAAAAAGTATTTGTAAAGATTAATTCCGTTGCTTTGATATAAAACTGTTTCTTTAAGAAGTTCTTTGTCGGCATTTGTTACGGAAATACCTGTTTCGGGGTGTTCTTTTGAGAATTTTTGTAAATGATATAAGTTATAGTGCGATAAATAAGATTCTTTTCTGTTATAATTTAAGGAAATACCCGCGACTATA
>JALSMF010000075.1 GCA_026987795.1 Bacteroidales bacterium | reverse complement strand
TGAAAAAAAGTATGCAATATAACGAGAGAACAGTATTTAAAGGATTTCCGAGAATAAAAACAGATGTTTTTAAAGATATTGAAAAAATAAACGGCGCCGACTTAATAGATGCCATATCCGATGCCTATCATAAATATTCCGAGCAGGATACGGTTATTATATGCCGTTCAAATAAAAGAGCAAACAGGTTTAACCAAGGAATAAGAGCAAAAGTACACTTTAAAGAAGATGAGATAGGCGGCGGAGATTTAGTAATGGTTGTTAAAAATAACTATTTTTGGGCTGAAGATTATGAGGAAACAGATTTTATAGCAAACGGCGATACAGCCGAAGTCGTAAGTGTTTCTAACTATACGGAAAGATACGGATACAGGTTTGCCGATGCCGTGTTAAAGTTTTTCGATTACGGCAACGTTGAAATTAAAGCAAAAATTTTGATAGATACATTAACATCCGATACGGCATCACTGTCATACGAACAAAATAACGAGTTGTATAAAAAAATAGAAGAAGATTATTCCGATATAAAAAATAAGCAAAAAAGATTTAAAAAAATAAGAGAAAATCCTTATTTTAATGCTTTGCAAATAAAATTTGCCTATGCCGTAACCTGCCACAAAGCACAAGGCGGGCAATGGAAAAAAGTTTTTATCGACCAAGGTTGGATTACGGAAGAAATGATTAATAAAGAATTTTTACGGTGGCTGTATACTGCTTTTACAAGAGCAGAGAAACAACTTAGTCTGATAAATTTCAGAAAAGAATTTTTTCACGAAGATGATATTTCTGAGTAAAAAGAATATACGACCAAGATTGCATATCAGTTTTTCGGAAATAATATGAATATAAAAGACTTTACAGATAAAATTGCTGAAAAATATTTCGTAAAGCAAGTTAATATTTACGGTGAAAAGTATAAAGATTTAAACACTGACATCGAAAATGCCGTAAAGAAAATTCGCAGAAAAACTCTCTGTATTGCAGGGCTTTACGGAGCACTCGGAGTTCTGTTTCTGTATATTCCGCAATATATTTTCCCTGAATATTTTACCGGCTCGGAGTATACTCTGCCTTTTATTAAATATAAAATAAAACTGTCGGTTTTTGAGATTCTTTACGGTTTTATTTTGGTTGCAGCAGAAATAATTTTATTAATGAAAGGAGATATTAAGGCTACAGGAAAAATAGCTGCGTTATACAAGTTTAATCCCGACGAAAAGAAAGAAGAAACAGAAAAACTTGTAAAAACAGCACTCAATAAAGACCAAAAAATATATACCGAAATAGGCATTAATCCTTATCAAAATTTCTCAAAAATAGGACTGTTGCTTATAAGAATACTTTTTTTGGCAAAGGCATTTTTGTCAAATTTTATTTTTAAAATAATAATCAAACGCGTTATAGGACGATTAGCGATAAGAGAAGTCGTTGATATGGCGGGAATACCGATTTATGCTTTCTGGAATGCTTACGCTTCGGCTCAGATTATCCGAAGAACCGATATGCGTATGAAAGCATCAAAAATGATTTATAAAACTGCCGAATATTTCAAGAAAAAATATCAAAACAACGAAACCTTTAAAAAACTGCTTTACGACACATTTGAATATATTGCTCTTACCAAAAAAAGTTTTTACCCTTCCGATTTGATTTTTGCAAAACATTTTTTAACAAACTTTGAAATTCCGATAAAAAAAGAGCATAAATTATCCGAAAATTATCTTGAAAAAGTAAAATCACTGCCCGATGATTTAAAACTCGGCATAGGTCAATTACTTGTTCTCGGTTTTTTGCTTGACGGAAAAATAGGTGCTTTTGAAATTAAAATTATGAAAAAATTAAAAGAAGAAAATATCATCCCTTACACAAGCAAAGAAATCAAAAATAGGATAAAAAATTACAAACTCGGAAAAGGATTTGATGAGATGTTTACAAATTAAAGTCTTCTTAAATATTTTTTCCAACCGATTTGTTTTATTAATTTTACCGTATTATTTAAAAACAAACAATGAATAAAAAACTGTTTCTTCTAATAAGCCTTACTTTCATTTTTTCTGTATCGTTTTCGCAAATTGTTGATAAAGAGGCAATAGATAACCTTATCGAAGAAATTGCCGAATCAAGCGATGAAGAGTTAGATTACACTCAGCTCTATGATGACCTTTATTATTATGCCCAAAACCCCTTAAATCTGAATACGGCAACCCGCGAAGATTTAGAAAAAATTCAATTTCTGAACGATTTTCAAATTGAAGATATTTTGGAATACCAACGAACTGCCGGCGAAATGCAAAGCATTTACGAACTGCAGCTGCTTGAAAGTTTTTCTGATATAGATATAGAGCATATACTGCCTTTCGTTACGGTTGCACCTAAGCAGGATAAAGCAATACCGGATTTAAAAGAAGTCGTTAATTACGGAAGAAACAATCTTTTTTTAAGAACTCAGTTTCTTTTGCAGGAGCAAAAAGGTTACACCGATGAGGCAGACACGGATAAAAGATATTTGGGAAACAGATTTAAATATTATACACGGTATCAATTTAACTATAAGCAAAAAATAAAATTAGGTTTTACCGCAGAAAAAGACCCGGGTGAAGCATTCTTCAATGAATATGAAAAACAGGGGTTTGACTATTATTCAGCTCATCTTGAGGCAAAAAATATCGGAATCTTTAAAACAATTACTCTCGGAGATTATCAGGTTCGTTTCGGACAGGGACTTATTGCCTGGACGGGGATTACTCAAGGAAAATCGTCTTACGTGATGTCGTTAAGAAAAAAATATGACGGATTGAGAAAATACTCTTCAACCGATGAAAACAAATTTATGAGAGGAGCCGGAGCAACCGTTAAATTAGGAGACTTTGAATTAACAGGTTTTGCATCTTTTAAGTACATTGACGGGAACATAGATATTACCGATACACTTACCGATGATGTGCAAAGCGTAACATCATTTCAGGTAACCGGAATGCACCGTAACATCAGCGAATTACAAGACAAACATTCTGTATCCGAATTTATTTACGGAGGGAACGTAAATTGGAGATATGAAAAATTCAGGTTAGGGGTTTCATATATTCAATATTTCTTCGGTTCGGACTTGAATAAAAATCTAAAACCTTACAATCAGTTTGATTTTCAGGGAGATAACGGGCTTAATGCAAGTGTTGATTATCAACTGTCATATAAAAACTTTTATTTTTTCGGAGAAGAAGCAATAAGCCGTAGCGGAGGCTACGCACTGCTTAACTCTGTTCAGATGAAACTTGCACCTCAGTTTTCTTTGGCTGTTTTACAGCGATATTATACAAAAGATTATCAGGCATATTATGCTGCAGGTTTCGGCGAACAGTCAAAAACATCAAATGAAAAAGGACTGTATTTCGGTGCCGAGATGCATCCTGTCAGAAAACTTTCGCTTTCGGCATATTTTGATACATATCAATTTCCCTGGATGAAATTCAGAACATATGCACCGTCCGAAGGAGTTGACTTTTTTACGCAATTAGATTATTCTGTCAGTCGGTATGTAAATATTTACCTTCGATATAAACAAGAAAGTAAATATCAAAATTCGAGCTATGATTATACCGGGGTCGTGCCCGTTATTCCCACAGAAAAGAAGCAACTGCGGTTTCATATAAATTATAAGCTTTCCCGAAATTTAGTCTTGAAAAACAGAATAGAATTTGCACAATATTTTACATCGGAAACAGAAAACGAGAACGGTTGGATGATTTTTCAGGACGTAAATTATCAATTCCTGACATTGCCTTTGAAAATAAATGCCCGTATTGCCTTTTTTGACGCCCCCTACAATGCCCGTATTTATGCTTACGAGAACGATATTCTTTACGGCTACTCAATTCCCGCATACAGCGGACAGGGAATCCGAACATATTTAACTTTAAAGTACACTGTTATAAAAGATTTTATTGATATTTGGCTGCGTTATGCCAATTTCTCTTATGCTGACAGAGATGTAATAGGCTCCGGTTATGATGAGATACAGGGAAGTAATAAATCAGAAGTGAAATTTCAGGTAAGGATAAAATTTTAGATTTGAAAAAAACCGGATATTTTCAAATTAGTGTCAT
>JALSMF010000074.1 GCA_026987795.1 Bacteroidales bacterium | reverse complement strand
TCGGAAGTTATTTAAACGGGAGCTCTTCTGCAATATCCGACCAACAATTATCGCCCCGCAGATATTTTCAAAGACCGGATGCTGATTATTTAATTTATGACAGCACGCTTACCCGGCTTGCCGGCTGGGGCGGCAATATAAGAGCGGCAAAACAAAGTCCTAAAGGTTTAAGTTACGGTATAAACACAGCTTTGCGTTCTCCGGGTTTTGAACTTAACGATATCGGATATTTAAGAGGTGCAAATTCAATATTTCAGTTTTCCTGGATTAATTATAATATAACTGACCCGTTTTCTGTTTTCAGAACCTTAAGTTTCAGCATAAATGAATGGACAGGTTTAGATTTTGGGGGAACAAGTACATTTTTGGGCGGAAACGTAAGTGCCGGTGCGAAGTTTAAAAATCTTTGGTCTGTGAGAATGAATTTCTCAAAAGAACGTTATGACATTGATAATAATTTATTGCGGGGAGGTCCTGCGATGAAACGTCCCGGAGGTTTCGGATACGGTTTAAATTTCGGAACAAATTCTGCAAAAAAAGTAAAACTCTTTGCCGGGTTTTATAATAACTTTAAAGAAAACGGTTCCGGAGAAAATACCGGTATATACGGAAATATTTCGTATCAACCGTTAGAAGTTTTATCATTAAGTATATTTTCAAGTTACAGATATTCATATACGGAGCTTCAATATGTTCAAACAGAAGAATTTCAAGACGAAAGCCGATATTTATTTGCATCTATGAATCAAAAAACATTTTCCTTAACCTTAAGGATAAATTACAGCATTACTCCGGATTTTACGATACAATATTACGGAGCACCTTTTGTAAGTGCCGGTATTTATTCCGACTATAAAAAAATAACAAACCCGAGAGCCGACAATTATGCGGACAGATTCAGTGTTTTTTCGGAAGACCGAATAACATATTTGTCAGATTTTTTATCTTACGGGATAGATGAAAACGGCGATGCGAATTATGATTATTATATTTATAAACCGGATTTCGGATACAGTCAGTTTCGTTCTAATTTGGTTTTGCGTTGGGAGTATAAGCCGGGGTCTCTGTTTTGGCTTGTTTGGTCGCAGGAAAACACTGATTATGTATCCGACGGAACCTTTAATCCCGGAAAAAGTTTAAAAAATATGTTTAAGGTGAGTCCTTCAGATATTTTTTTAATTAAATTTTCGTATAGATTTATTTTATAGCCGTTATTTACCTGCTGATTGGTTGTGCATATAATTTTACGTCTTTTGCCGTAATTTTTTTATCGCAAAGAATCATTAAACGTTCAATTACATTTCTGAATTCGCGAATATTTCCTGTCCAGTTAATTTTCTGAAGTTCTTTTATTGCTGCAGGTTCTATTCTTTTTTTAGCCGTGCCGTGTTCTTTGCTTATCAGTTTTATAAAATGTTCGGCAAGTATCGGTATGTCATCTTTTCTTTCATTAAGTGAGGGAACATGAATAAGAATAACGCTTATACGGTGATATAAATCTTCACGAAACCGCTTGGCGGCAATTTCTTCTTTAAGGTTTTTATTTGTTGCTGCTATAACCCTTACATCAACTTTTATTTGCTTGTCGCTTCCTACACGCGATATTTTATTTTCTTGTAAAGCTCTTAATACTTTCGCTTGTGCCGACAAACTCATATCTCCTATTTCGTCCAGAAAAATAGTTCCGCCGTTTGCCTGTTCAAATTTGCCGGTTCTTTGTTTGTGTGCTGAAGTAAAAGAGCCTTTTTCGTGCCCGAACAGTTCACTTTCTATCAATTCCGAAGGAATGGCGGCACAATTAACTTCAACAAAAGGTCCGTTAAATCTGTTGCTTTTTTCGTGCAGACGATGGGCAACAAGCTCTTTTCCTGTTCCGTTAGCTCCGGTTATTAAGACACGGGCATCGGTTGCGGCTACTTTGTCAACCATCTCCTTTATGTGCTTAACGGCATCACTTTCTCCTACCATTTCATATTTTTTGCTCACCTTTTTTTTCAGAACTTTGGTTTCTGTAGCCAACTTTCCTATTTCAAGAGCATTTTTTACGGTTATCAGCAAGCGATTAAGATCCAGAGGCTTTTCAATAAAATCAAAAGCACCTTTTTTTATTGCTTCTACAGCCGTGTCAACTGTTCCGTGTCCTGAAATCATGATAAATCGGGTGTCAATACCTTTTTTAACAGCCTCTTCAAGCACTTCTATACCGTCAATATCAGGCATTTTTATGTCGCAAAGTGTAATATCATATTCGTTATCTTCTAACTCTTTTATTCCTTGCTTGCCGTCTTCGGATAAACTCACTTCGTGATTTTCATATTCCAGAATATCTTTTAATGAATTACGAACAGCTTTTTCGTCATCAATTATTAAAATTTTTGCCATAATTTGCAGAAATTATTTTAAGTGCGTAATTTTTACAAAGATAATTTTATGAGCCGAAAATACAAAAACCGTATTTTGTATTGTTATTTCAAAGTTCGTTTGTAATTAAAATTTGCCGACGGTTGAATTTGCTGCGAATTTTTGTAACGTTTTATGAGTGTATTTATGCGGTTTCCGGAAGGCTTCTCAAAACTTAAATCAATCAGAAAGTTTTTAAAACCGCTTTGTTTAAATTTTGAAATATATTGCATAAACGAAACCGGAATTTCCGGAACGGTGTAAGTAATACCGTCGCGAACAATTTTGTGATACGTATTATTTAAATCGTCTTCAAAACTTTCTTCTTCTTTTATTTTTACCGGCATTCGTGAAATAAACAGTCGCGGATAAAAATATATAGGTATAATACCGCTTTTATTTTTGTATGAAAAGATGTTTTCTTCATCGTTTTCAACCGGATAAGTGATGAGTTTTGCCCCTTCCGAAAAGAAAAAATCAATTGCCGCATCGTTATAGCCGTACATATTTTCATTGCCGGCAAAAATTGCATTTTTCGGCAGCAGAAGCTTTTGTGAAATATGGCTTAAAAAAAAATTATTCAAGCCCTTTGCGGAAAAATTTTCGGCAAGTTTTTTATAGTCTTCAATTTTTCCTTCCGGAATAAAATGCGGAAATTCTATCCAAATTTTATGTTTAAATTTTTGAATAAATCCTGCTCCGGCATCTAAATTTTTAAAATCTTTTTGCGTAAAAGAAAAAATAACATTGTCCGTCTCGTCAAATCGTATTTTTCTCATCCATTGCAGATTATCGATTCTTACAAAAAGAGAAAAATTCTTTTTCCTGTTTTGGTGTTCGAGAGCTTTAAGTATTTTTTTCTTTTCTGCATAAGCCAAACCGAAACGAATATTGTTTTTGGTTTCCGGTAATTTTGACGAAAATTTCTTTTCGATAATACCGGATAAAAATACCGTGCTTCCGACCGTAAATTTGCCTTCGGCAACAACGCCGACCGTTTTTCCGTTTTGAGAAAACTCCCGAACTTTTAAGTTTATTTGTTCATCTTTTTTCGGGTGTTTTATGCGAATGCGAAAATTGTTATGTAAATCAAAATCGCAATCAAAAATAAATCCCGTATCGGTGATTTCTTTTATTTTTCCGAGAAAAAGTCCCGTATTCGGACTGTCGTAGGTAACAGCATCGCTCAAATCGTTTCCGAGAAAATAACTTGTTTTTTTTCTGCCTGTTTCGGTTTTCAGAAGTTCTTGTGCGTAGGGTAAATTTGTTTTGTCGTTGATTACGGCTCTGTATGCCCGTGCAACTTTATACACGTAATCCGATGATTTTAACCTGCCTTCAATTTTTAAAGAATGCACTCCGGCATTAATTAAATTATGAATATTTTCAATTTGCTGATTGTCTTTTAAGCTGTAAAAATATTTATCTTCTTTGCCTGTATCAAAACTTCGGCGGCATACTTGCGAGCAAATTCCTCTGTTGGCACCGTGCCCGCCGAGATACGAACTGAAATTACACATTCCCGAAAAGGAATAGCAAAGGGCACCGTGAATGAAAACTTCGGTTTGTATTTTTGATTTTTTGTTTACTTCTTCGGCTTCACGCAAAGTTAATTCTCTCGCTAAAATAACCCTTTCAAAATCTTTTTTGTAAGAAAAAATTGCTCCCAAACTGTTGTGATTTGCCATTTGTGTGCTGGCATGAACCGTCAGTTGCGGGAAATATTTTTTTAT
>JALSMF010000073.1 GCA_026987795.1 Bacteroidales bacterium | reverse complement strand
AAACCATATTTTTGAAAAAATCGTACACTAATCTTACTCCGTAACCGCTTCCTCCCTGCGTTCTGTAAGCACTTTTTTTAGTCAACATTGCCGGTCCGGCAATATCTATATGTATCCATTCGTAATCTGTAAAATATTCGAGAAATTTACCTGCCGTTATAGCTCCTGCTTCACTTCCTCCTATATTTTTAATGTCTGCAATGTTTGATTTTATCATATCTTTGTATTCATCCCAAAACGGAAACCTTACAACACGTTCGTAAACGTTTTCACCGCTGTTTTCCAAAAGTTTAAAATACTTCTCATCGGCTTTTCCCATAATTACGGATGCTTCCGTTCCTGTACAATAGGCTGCGGCACCTGTTAATGTTGCCAAATCTAAAACAAGTTCAGGTTCATATCTTTGTGCATAACTCAAAGCATCAGCTAATATTAAGCGTCCTTCAGCATCAGTATTTAATACCTCAACATATAAGCCGTTGTGCATTTTTATAACATCGCCGGGTACGTATGATTTTGCATCAACGGCATTATCTGTGGCAGGAATAAGAGCAATTAAATAAACCGGTAATTTATTTTCGGCAATTGCATACATTGCACCTGCAACGGCTGCAGCTCCCGCCATATCAAATTTCATCATATCCATAGAGTTTTTAGTCGGTTTTATGCTGTATCCTCCTGAATCAAATACAATTCCTTTTCCTACAAGGATATATGGTTTTTTATTAACGGCATTTTTCGGTTTCCACTCCAGAATATTAAATGCAGGCGGATTATCGCTGCCTTTATTAACTGCAAGCAATCCTCCCATACCGTTTTCTTCTATTTCTTTTTTATCAAAAAGTCTGAATCTCATATTTGTTTTACGGGCAAGTTCTTTCAGCCTGTCGGATAATTGTAAAGCATTTAGCCCTGAAAAAGGTTCGTTTGCCAAATCTCTTGTAAAATGGACTGCTTTAACTGTATTGAAAAGTTCTTTTATGTCTTTCTCTTCTAAGTCTTCAGAATAAATATTTATTTCTTCTAATGACAGTCTTTTTTTATCAGGCTCTTTATAGTAACGAATAAATTTATAATTCGCCAGCATCATTCCTTCAATAAATAACAATAATTGTTTCGGATTTTTACTAAAATTAATAATATTAACCGATTTTGCTTTTTCTGTGTTTAAAACTGAAACTGTTTTACTTCCCGCCGCTCTTATTTTTTCATCGTTATTTGATATTCTTTCACTTTTAAAGCTCAAAAAATAAAATTTATAATCATACAAATTAACTTCAACTATATCTTTGTCGTTTTCAAATTGTTTTTTAACAAAGTCAACTTGTTTTCTTTCGGATAAAATTTTTTGCAGATTTTCTGTTTTTTCTAAAATAATATTTATTCCCGAGTACTTTTCGGGATGTTTCCTGTATAAGTTATATTTCATAATCGCTTTATATTTTTATCATAAAATTAAAAAAGAATTACAAAAATAGATATAAAATTTCAAGGATAAAATAATAATATTAGCACGTATTTTGCTGTTATAAGAATATGATTAAAAAAATAATCGTTATATTTTTAGGTTTATTGCTGTTTTCAGAAGGAATTGCCCAGGTAAATACTTTCGGAGAAGAGACCGGAACCGAAAAAGAATGGTTTTTTGCATTAAGACTTATGCCGAATCTTAACGGCAACCTTATACAAACTGCAATAATAAGGCAAGACCCGGATATGAAAAAAGATATTCAATTTGTCCCGCTTGATGACTGGATAAGACAAATTGTCGGAATTGAAATCTCCAAGGCAAATCCTGAGAAAGAAAACTTAATAAGAAAGTATAATGTTTTTGACATTCCGGGCGAAAAAGATAACGAGGATATAAAGAAATACACGCTTGAAAGAACAAAAGTGATATTGACAAATCTTTGGAGGCTGAAATATTCCGAGTATCCGTTTTTTAATCCGGAAATGAACAGAGAAAAAGGGTGGGCTAAAAATCCTGACAGTAAAATTACATGGATGCCCTCCGAAAGCCAGATTCAGTTGTTAAAACCATACGGAATAAATAATTTAAGTGATTTCTTTATCGGTGAGCATTTATTTGATTTGCTGCGGGACGTAACAAACCGAGATTGGCAAAACAGGTATGTCCAAAGTGCCGGTGTATATCACAACGAGCCTTAAAAAACTTCATTTTTTATTTTAAGAAAGTAAAAGAAAGATATTAACAAAAAAAGAATTATATCAATAAAAGTTATATTTTTGCATCAAAACAAGTTTTAACTTTTAAAGAAATTTAAAAATGTCAAAAGTTATTGCATTAGCAAACCAAAAAGGAGGAGTGGGAAAAACGACAACAGCAATTAATTTAGCTGCAAGTCTTGCCGTTCTTGAGAAAAAAGTTTTAATTGTAGATTTTGACCCTCAGGCAAATGCTACATCAGGTGTAGGATTTGATTTAAAAGAAATAGAACACAGCATATACGATTGTTTTATAGGAGAAGTAAAACCGGAAGAAGTAATTTTAAAAACAGAGACTCCGGGTTTAGACATTATTCCTTCACACATTGATTTGGTAGGTGCCGAAATAGAAATGCTTGAAGAGGAAAACAGAGAATTTATTTTAGATTCGGTTGTAAAACAAGTTAAAGAAAATTATGATTATGTTTTTATAGACTGTTCTCCTTCGCTCGGATTATTAACATTAAATGCCCTGGCAGCTTCCGATTCGGTAATTATTCCCGTTCAATGCGAATATTTTGCTCTTGAAGGGTTAGGAAAATTATTGAATACCATTCAGATGATTCAAAAAAATATAAATACAGAGCTTGAAATAGAAGGTTTTCTGCTTACAATGTATGATGCCCGTGTTCGTTTGTCAAATCATGTAGCAGCTGAGGTAAGAAAACACTTTGAAAACATGGTTTTTGACACCATTATTCAGCGAAACGTAAAATTAAGCGAAGCTCCGAGTTACGGAATGCCTGCAATTAATTATGATGCCAATTCCAAAGGCTCTGTAAATTATTTAAACTTAGCAAGAGAACTTTTAGAACGAAATAAAAATTAAGAAAAATTATGGCAAAAAAAAGCCCCTTAGGAAAAGGTCTCGGTGCCTTAATTGACAATACAAAATATGAAAAAAAACCTGTTGAGGAAGCTGCATCCACGAGTGCCGTTGCCGAAATAGACATAAAAGACATTGAAGTAAACCCTTTTCAGCCGCGTAAAGAGTTTAACACGGAAACGCTGAAAGAACTCTCTATGTCAATAAAGCAACACGGTATAATACAGCCGGTTACCGTCAAGAAACTGAAAAACGGAAAGTTTCAGTTAATATCCGGAGAGCGCAGGTTAAGAGCCTCTAAAGATGCGGGATTAACAAAAATTATTGCTTTTGTCAGAAAAGCGGATGACAGTGCAATGCTTGAAATGGCACTAATCGAAAACATTCAAAGGGAAGATTTGAATGCAATAGAAATTGCAGTTTCTTACCGGCGTTTAATAGACGAATGTAACTTGACACAGGACAAATTAGCCGACAGAGTCGGAAAAAACAGAAGCACAGTTACCAATTATCTCAGACTTTTGAAACTTCCCGCCGAAATTCAATCCGGTATTCAAAATAAATTAATAACTCAAGGACACGCAAAAGCTCTTATAAACATTGAAAGCCCTGAAAAACAGTCGGAAATTTATGAAAAAGTTATATCAAACAAATTATCTGTCAGAGAAACAGAAAATTTAATAAGAGAAGTAAATTTTCCGATAAAAAAAGAAGCCGTAAAAACTCAAAAAAATAAATTACCTGAAGAGTTTGTAAGTTTCAAGAAAAAATTATCCGAAATTTTTGACAGTAAAGTAAACATAAAAAGAAATAATGCAGGGCGAGGAAGTATTTCAATATCTTTTACTTCCGATGAAGAATTTCAAAAAATAAAAGAATTGCTTTCAAACGTAAGCAAAAAATGAAAAAAATATTTCTGACAGCATTATTTTTTCTGTTCATAATACCGGTCGGATTTACACAATCCGACTCTGTTTTTGACAAGTCCGTGAAGGATACCGTTATCCTTAAAGGAAAAGAAATTGTCTCATATTCCGGAAAGAAAAAAAAATCCGGAAGAGCAGCACTTTTTTCTGCAATT
>JALSMF010000072.1 GCA_026987795.1 Bacteroidales bacterium | reverse complement strand
GGACGGCATACAGGTTAGCTAACTCGCTTCTAAAATCCTTCGATGAGTTTCTTCTGCCTTTTAAATAAACTTTTTCCGCATATTCATACTCTCTTCTTTGCATAAAAGCGGAAGCTGTTGTTCTTACAGAAACCGGATTAACCGATGTCTTCTTTAATGCTTTTTCATAATTTTTTTTTGCATCTTCAAATCTGTTTTGTCTTTTAAAGATGTATCCTAAATCGACATAATAAGAGGGATTGTTTTTATGTTTTCGAATTTCTTTTTTGACCGCTTTTTCGGCAATGTCAAATTTTCCTTGTTCGATTAAACAGTTCAGGTAATAAGTGAAATAGACTTTTGCACCGGTATGTTCCGATATTTTTTTAAATAAAACTTCAGCTTTATCATAGTCCTTATTGTTGTAATACTCGTATGCTAAACGAATATCGTTACCGGCTGTATTTTGAGCAGGAGATTTTAAAATTGAAAAAAATAAAATACCGAATATTAAAAAGAGTTGTTTCATTAAATGTAAAATTTTATCTTTGAAACTGATATACGTTTAAACGCAAAATAAAGTAATCTTAATGTCATATATCGGCAAAAATATCAGAAAAATAAGAATAAGCAAAAAGATGACACAAACGGAGTTTGCCGAATTGTTTGATTTAAAAAGAACCGCCGTCGGCTCGTATGAAGAAGGCAGAGCAGAGCCCAAGATTGAAACGTTAATTAAAATTGCCGACTATTTTAATCTTTCCTTGGATAGTTTGCTTAGACAAGAAATAAGTATTAACGAAATATTTCATTTTAGAGACGATTTACTGAAATAGGTTTAAGTTTATTTTTAATTACCTGATAATTAGTGCGAATAAATTAGTATTTTATTTTGATATCAGGTTTATTTTTTGTATTATTGTATATCTGTAAATTAAAGTTCTTTCGATATGAAAGCATCATCCGGATTATTTACCGTCCTTTTAGTCCTTTGGTCGGGTGCATCAGTTTATTGGTACGTTTGTAAAATAAAAAAAGACTGCGATAAACAAACAACAGAGATTGTCTCAGAGAATAAACAAAACAAGAAAAACTCGATCTCGGCTGATAACAACAAGAATCAAGATGAAGAAATAAAAAAAGACACGATTTTCGTTATCAGTAACCTGAAAAAAAAATTAACCGACGGATATACCTTAGACGGATTCTCGAAAAATTCTTCCGTTAACTCAAAGATTGAAAATGATTTTAATGAATTTGCAGAAAATTTAAAAATTTATCTTAAAAAAAATCCTTCCGTAAAAATTCTTATAACAGGTTATACCGATAATACCGGAACAGTTGAAGCAAATTTACTTATCGGAAAAAGACGAGCCGAGTTTCTGAAATCAAAATTAACGGAAAAAGGTATTGACGAAAACCGGATTGAAATTTATTCAAAAGGAGAATCAGACCCGGTTGCAGATAACAAAACCGAAGAAGGCAGAAAACAAAACAGGCGTGCGGTAATTAAAATTATTAACAATTAAAAATAAAAGTCATGGTCGGACACATTTTGGAAATTATACTAATGCTGCTCGGAGCGGCAATTATCGGTTTTTTTATAGGTTGGTTGTTAAAAAAAGATAAAATTATTGAATTACAGGAATATATCACGGCATTAGAATCAAAAAATAACATACTGCAAGCAGATTATAACAAAACTGAAAGACTTCTTATTGAATGTCAGACAGAAAAAAGAAAAGCCGAAGCCGAGAAAAAAGAAATTGAAAAACTATTGATTGATTGTGAAGGAAAACTGACATTATCGGAAATTGAAACAGCGAGGATAAAAACAGAAAACAAATCGGCAAAAACCAAAGCAAAAACAAAAATAAAACCGGATAATCTGAAAAAAATTGAGGGAATAGGTAATAAAATAGCTTCTATTCTGAATGATGCAGGTATCGGAACATTCAAATTATTGTCAAATTCAAATCCGGAAAAAATACGTGAAATTCTTTTGGAAAAGGGCGGAAAAAGATATTCAATTCATGATCCGGAAACCTGGCCCGAACAAGCAAAACTTGCCGCCGAAGAAAAATGGGACGAACTTAAAGTATTACAAGACAAACTCAAAGGCGGAAGAAAAACTAAAAACTAAAAACCTGAATTATACTTAAAACAAATCAGAATTAAGCATTACCAGGGTGCAATTTTGAACGGTTTCAATACCATGTTCTTTTGCCATGTTAATAAATTCGGCATTTTCGGTTCCGGGGTTGAAGATTATTCTTTTAGGATTAAGCCCTATAACGTAATCATAATATTCCGATTGTCTTGCCGGACCTACATATAGTGTAACAGTATGAACATTATGAATTTCCGGTTTACCTTTTATGATTTTTAATTCGTCAATTTCGCCGTCTTTTATACCCAGAGGGATAACATCGTGCCCGTAAAGTTTCAGTAACCTTACGGCTTTGTTCGAAAATCTTGATGTGTTCGGGCTTGCCCCTATTACTAATGTTTTCATAGTTTAAATTTGCTTTCAATATTAATAAATTTTTAAATACCGAACAAGAACAAATGCAACTAAAATAAAATTAAGTATCTTTGCGGCTCACTATTTAATATAATAAAATGAAAGCAGAAAAAAATAATGTGGTATCATTAACTTATGAATTAAGGATTACGGGAAAAGAAGGAGAAGTTGTTGATACTGCAAAAGAAAACCAACCTTTAGAATTTATTTTCGGTACAGGAATGATGTTACCTAAGTTTGAAGAAAACCTGGCAGGACTCAAAGCCGGAGATTCTTTTGATTTTATGCTTACTCCGGAAGACGGATACGGCTTAAGAAACGAAGAAAATGTAACTGACGTTCCGACAGATGTCTTTATGCAAGACGGAAAAATTGAAGACGGATTACTCACACCCGGCAATGTAATTCCGTTGCAGGATCAAGACGGAAATCGTTTTAACGGACAAGTTATATCCGTAACCGACAAAGCCGTTAAATTAGACTTTAACCATCCGTTGGCAGACGAAAATTTATATTTTACTGGAAAAATACTTTCCGTAAGAGAAGCTGCAAAACAAGAATTAGAACACGGACACGTTCACTCTCACAAATAGTTGCTTAAAACTAAACTGTCAGATATTAAAAAGCCCTCAGAATTTTTTTCCGGCGGCTTTTTTATTTTCTTTAACAAACGGACATAATAATTTTACTATCTTTGCCTCCGATTTTTTAAAAACGAAAAAGATGATACAAAACGCAATGCTTATAGGTGCCGGAGGTTTTCTCGGAAGTGTCATGCGTTACGGCACAAATCAGATTATGACGAAAATATTTGAAACGTCGCATCCGATAGGAACTTTTTTTGTAAACATCACAGGAAGTTTCCTTATAGGACTCACTTTAGGAATACTTGAAAAAAGTGCAGGTGTATCGCATAATTGGAAACTGTTTCTTGCAGTAGGTTTTTGCGGAGGTTTTACGACTTTCTCGTCTTTTGCTCTTGAAAATCTTAATTTTTTGCAGTCACAACAATTTACGATGTCTTTGCTGTATGTAGGAACAAGTTTGTTCCTCGGATTAGCGGCGGTATACTTCGGTTTTTGGATTACTAAATAAAGAATCAATCAATTATATACATACGATTTGAATAAAGCAGAAAAAATACTACCCTACAAAGACTCCGGGAAAGACAAAAAAAAGCAAGTTGCCGAAATGTTCGACAATATTGCTGAAAAATATGATTTTCTTAACCATTTCCTGTCTTTAAACATAGATAAAATCTGGAGAAAAAAAACCGTACTCTTATTAAAAAAAACAAAACCCGAAAAAGTTCTTGACATAGCTACAGGTACCGGTGATTTAGCCCTCGAAATTTATAAACGGCTTAAACCCGATAAAATTACGGGTGTTGATATCTCCGAAGGAATGTTGAAAGTTGCAAGAGAAAAGATACAGAGAAAAAAACTTTCGCAAGTTATTGATTTCCGGGTAGGCGATTCCGAAAATTTAAAATTTGACGATAATTATTTTGATGCCGTAACAGTAGCGTTCGGGGTTCGTAATTTTGCAAATTTAAAAGCAGGACTAAAAGAAATGTATCGAGTTTTAAAACCGGGAGGAAAAATTGTAATTTTAGAGTTTTCACAACCCGAAAATTT
>JALSMF010000071.1 GCA_026987795.1 Bacteroidales bacterium | reverse complement strand
AAAGAAATTCAGGAATTAAGGACGTTAATTAAAAAATAAATTGTATATTTGAAAGTTAAATTGTTGCAGGAGTGCAATAGTTTTGTGTAGTTTTTTTTCATAGATTTTACCCGCCGAGGAGTCGGCGGGTTTTCTTTCGGAAAAGAACTGTTGTTTAATGGGAGTCAATGATTTTAAGCGCCAATTCAAAATCAACATGAAAAAAAGTATCTGCCTCTTTTCCCTCTAATATTAATGAACTTTCTGTTACTTCAATTATTTGTAAGCCTGTATGCTCTCCGTATAAATACGCCTGATTATTCGGGCTTAAATGCAGAATACTTATTCCTTTCTTTTTCTCTTTTAAGGCTGCTAAATCATTATAAATTCCGCCGGGATTTGAATATTTCAAAACTAAATCTTGGCTGACTTCCGTTATTCCTTTTTGCTTTGTTTCAATCTGAGGCTTTTCGGTAAGTTTTATTTCTTCAAATTTATACTTATCATCGTGCTTAATATCAATAATTAAACCTGTTTTATCCTCATCGGTATCTAATATGTTTTCGGTTTTCATAAAAAACACTCTGTGAGGTTTAGGTTCTCTGTAAAAATTTCGGAATAAAGTATTAAAAAATGCTTTCATTTTTATCTGATTAAGTTTCGTATGCAAAAATATTTTATTTATTCTTTTATGAAAAAGAAAAAGCACCGAAAAGGTGCTTTTTTCTCGTTAATGTAATGATATGCTTTAATTAATTATCAATTTACCGGTATAAGATTTGCTTTTGTCCGAAACTCTGATAATGTAACTTCCTGTTTTAACGGAAGAAATGTCCGTTTTTTCATTTTGTGATTTTATTTCTTTAGAGAAGATAAGTTGCCCCGACATATTAAAAATTTCAAAAGTTTTATTCTCAAACCCTTTTAAAATGATATAGTCTGACGCCGGATTAGGATAAACGGTTATTCCTGATTTTATGTCTTCAATACTTACGGTAGAGGTAACATTCAGGACAAACTCGGCACCCTGTCCGCAACCGTTTTCGGCATAAGTTGATATTGTTCCGGTATCACCGCTGTTAAATGTAACCTCAATAGTATTAGTCGTACTTTCTCCCGACCAGTTTGGCGAACTTAAACTCCAGTTAAATGTTACGTCAGTCTGGTTTGTAACGCTGTAAATTTCCGTAGTGTTATTACTGTTTACCGCACCGTAAATAGTATCAATGTCTGCAGGTATTACTCCTGTTACGGTAATGTTTTTAAGATAAATATTACTTTCTCCGGTAGAAGTATTGCTTATGTTTAATGTTACGGTTTTATTTCCGGCAGAGGAATATTGCACGTTAAAAGGGCCTGTTCCTGTTCCTGCAGCAGGTGTTGCATCAATTCCGAAATCCCAGTTGTATGTATCAAAGTCTCCGGATGATTCATCAGTAAAAGTTATATCCGTGTTTGTGCAGAAAAGGTCTGTATTATTTAAAGCATCAACTTGAGAGAATGAAGGAAAGATAAAATCAAAAGTGCCGGTAAACATACCTCCTGTATAATCCCCTCTGAATGTTCCTATATACCCTTTATTTACACTTACAAAGTCTAAACCGATCATTTGGAAATCCTGATAATATGAGGGAGCATTAACCCATGTCATTCCGCCGTCAACAGATATTGATACACCCATATACGGTGTTTGATAATCAGAACCCACGCTGACAAATGTGTTTGGTTTTCCGGGAACGGATGATATTCCGCCGTAGTATGCATTGCCTGCAGGTGTTATTTGTGTCCATGTTTGTCCTCCGTCAGTTGTTTTATAGTATTCATTTCCTGTACTGTTACTTCCGTCGGATAAATTAACTAATGCTAACCCGTTCAAACCTCCGTCGCCAAAAGCAACTTCAATATAAGTAGTGTAGGAGCCGGAATAAATCGTACTTACATCCCATGTATAACCTTTATCGAAAGAATAATATACCCTTCCTTTATTTGTAGTAAACCATATACTGTTTCCGACAGCAGTATAATGACCGACGATTCCGTATTCTCCGTTTAGGGGATCGGGAATATTTGCTCCGTTAACTCTTGTCCAAGTATCTCCTCCGTCGGTTGTTGTATAAAGTTCAAATTCTCCGCTTTCGGGGTCTCCCTGAGAAAAGCCGTCGTTTGCATTAAAGAAATGAACAACGTTAAAGAAACTTGATGCTCCTGCTCCGTTTAGGACAGGAGTCCATGTAGCACCTCCGTCATATGTTCTTAAAACATGATTGGAGGCACCGGTTCCGTATGCTGATATATAAGCAGTATCGGCATTAAGTCCGCAAATCATAGAGAAAGCAGTTGCATCTGTTGTAACGGTTGCTCCGTTCCAGTCTGCACCTCCGTTTATTGTTCTTGTAAAATCAGTAAAGTCCTGTCCGTCTCCGCTTCCGTCGGCACCTATTGCCCAAGCAATTTGCTCGTTTACTCCGTCTATGTAAGAAGGGTATTCTGATGTGTCGGAAGGGAAAGCAGAATATTTTTTCACCATATAAAATTTCTCGGTTCCTGCTGCGGAAGGCTGAATCCCTGTCAATGCCTGATTTCCGTCATTAAAATCATATGAGCCCGGGTTTAATGAACCTACGGTAAAATACCCGTTATAAGAGCCGCTCCAACCCCAGTTTACATGAAACCAATCGGAACTGTTATACCCGTCAAAAACAAAAGCGTGTCCTCCTGATGCAGTGCTGAAACCGGCATAAAGAACAGGTCTTGATGCATCTAACTCTGATTTTAATAAATTTATCCATTCGGTGTCGCTGTAATCTTCTCTTTTTACAAAGTCCATTGTTGATTGGTCATATTTAAAGTAGTTTGCCATTGCCATAGCTGCATCGTATATCTGTGAACCTGAACCGGCAGCATCATAATCCATATCAACAGCAATTCCGCAATGATACATAAGCAAAGCTATTGCATTATTGCCTGTATTGTCGGGCATATTTGCCCAGTCATAATTTCCTGTTGAGAAATCAGCAGATAAATATCCCCAGTCAGGGTCTGTATAGTGATGTTCACTTACACCGGTTGCAGGAAATTCCCAGTAATTCATAATTTGTGCCATTGCTGTTGCGACACATCCTACGGGAGTGCCTTCGGGGCAGTAATCATTATATGTTGCGAGTTGGTCCCACGTGGTTGTCAATAATGGCGATACAGATTTTCCTGATTCTTTGTAGGTTGTTTTTTCAATATCTTCCCACATTTGTTTTACTTCCGGAAAGTATGAATTTGTTTCAACGGCATTCAGAATTTGCTTAGAGTAGTTATTTAACCAATAACGAACTTCGGTATTAGTAATGTTTTCGGGAGCATAATTGTTTTCGGAATATGCTAAAACAGGTTTTACTCTGTCGTCTCCGGAAACTATAACAAAGCCGCCGTCTTTAAAATTTACGGTGTAAAAAGTTGTCAGACCTTTTTCTTGGGTTGAAAAGATATTTCTTATTTCAACTGATTTTTTGCCTGCTGTTTTATATGCAAAAAACTTTCGGGCAACTTCTGTTGCTTTTTTTTGTGTTATAGGTTCGGCAAAAGTTACATTTAACAGCAAAAATGTAAACAATACAGAAAGTATAATTTTCCTCATAATGATTGTATTTAAGAGTTAATAATTTGTAAAAATAATATTTATTTTTCGTAAAAGTGCATATCTTTTATATAATTCCATACGCGTTCGGGCATAAAATATCTTATGTCTTTTTTGTCTTTGACGGCACTTCTGATAAAGGTTGCAGAAATTTCCATTAAAGGTGCGTTAATTATAATTATATTTTTTGATGTATGAAAACCGGTTTCTTGAAATCCCGGACGAGGGTAAACATAAATCTTGTGATTTTCAATTATTTGCTTGTAATTTTTCCATTTACTGAGATTTTCAAGATTATCGCTGCCCATTATAAGAGAAAATTCTTTTTCCGGATATTTTTCTTTCAGATAAGTTAGTGTATCGATAGTGTATGAGGGCTTGGGCATTTTAAATTCAATATCGCAGGCATAGTATTTTTCATTATCGCCTATTGCCTCTTTTACGAGAGCCAAACGGTGATAATCAGCCAATAAGCTTGCTTTTTTTTTAAACGGATTTTGCGGACTTACCACAAAAAATATTTGCTCTAAATCGGAAAATTCC
>JALSMF010000070.1 GCA_026987795.1 Bacteroidales bacterium | reverse complement strand
CAGCATTTGCTGTCTGAAATCAGGTCCTGCGTCTATTAAAATATTTTTATTATTTATATTGATGAGGACTGAACTTCTCAGTCTTTTTTCTTTTGGGTTTTCTGAGTTGCAAACTTTACAATTACAGCCTATAACGGGGACACCTTGCGATGTTCCTGTTCCGAGAAATGTTACTTTCAAGATTTTATATTTATTTTGATTGAAAAAATTAAGGTAAAATTATAAATAATGATAATCTTTGCAAAGCAAAATACAGTTTATGAAACAAAATATAGTAATTCTGTTTTTTTTGTTACTGTTTCAAAACATTTCTGCTCAGTTAAACATAGGCGGAAATCCTTACGGTTTTGATACTCATCTTAATTTAAAATCAGAAAACGAATTGCCGAGAATATACTTAGAAAAATCGGATAATAAGGCTCTTAGGGAAGAAGCGATACGAAACGATGCAAAAGACAAACCATGGCAATTCGGGAAAAATATTGCAGTCAATATTGATATTAAGAAATTTGCTGTTGTTGAAAATCTTCCTGAAGGAAAATTATATCGCTTAATAATAATTTCGGAAAATGCACTGACGATAAATTTAAAGTTTTCGACTTTTATAATACCGGATAAATCCGTTTTGTATATCTACAATTATGAAAAAACAGATGTGTTAGGCGGTTTTACCTCAGAGAATAATCAAAAAAGCAAAACATTTGCTACGAGTTTGATAAGAGGAGATGAAATTGTTATTGAATATTTTGAGCCGAATAATGCCGATTTTTCCGGAGAACTGATTCTCGGCAGGGTAACGCACGGTTTCAGAGGAGTGGGGGATATGATAAAAGGTTTCGGAAATTCCGGTGATTGTAATATGAATGTTGCTTGTGATGACGGAACTTACAGTGACCAAATTCGTTCGGTTTGTATGTTGGTAACCGGAGGTTCCGGTTTTTGCTCCGGTGCCTTAATAAATAATACTAAAGATGACGGCAAACCTTATATATTAACGGCAAATCATTGCTATGAAAATCCTGCCGATTTGGTGTTTTGGTTTAATTGGCAAAGTGCAACATGTGATAACCCGTCAATTTCTCCGAATCATAATGATTTATCAGGTGCGGTATTGCGGGCAAAGGACTATGAATCGGATTTTTGTTTATTTGAAATGAATGATATTCCGCCGTATACTTATAATGTTTATTATTCCGGCTGGAATAATGAAGATGTCCCTTCGCTAACATCTGTCTCTGTTCACCATCCGAGTGCCGATATTAAAAAAATATCTTACGATGATGACTCTTCCGTTTCAGACTATTATCTCGGTAATTCGAGTTCGGAAACTTCACACTGGAAAGTTGTTTGGGACAGAAATACAACAACAGAAGGCGGTTCGTCGGGTTCGCCGCTGTTTAATCAAAACGGTTTAATCATCGGGCAATTACACGGCGGATATGCTTCTTGTTTAAACCTTACGGAACCGGATTGGTACGGTAAAATTTCATATTCTTGGGATACCGGAGCCGCGCCGGAAACACGGCTTAAAGACTGGTTAGACCCGTTAAATTTGAATATAGCGGAATATCCCGGATATGATCCTAATTTGCCTGTTGCCGACTATGATGCACAAATGCTTACGATTATTTCTCCTGAGAAGTATTATTACGGAAAAAACAGATTCACGCCGTCTTTTAAAATAAGAAACAGAGGAAATCAAAACCTTACTTCCGTTACCGTAACTTGTAAGATTGACGATACTGACACAAAAAGCAAGCAGTGGACAGGGAATCTTGCAACAGGAGAAATTGCCGAAATTAAGTTTGATGAGATTTTATTACCTTTTGCAAAACATACTATTAAAGTATGGACAAGCAATCCTGACGGATTTACGGATGAATACCGGTATAACGATACAGTTCAAATGACTTTTTATATTTATGAAATAATTTTTGAAGACAATTTTGAAAATGGTAATACATGGGAACTTTCAGGTGAATTTCAAATCGGAAATCCGGAAGGACTAGGAGGTGAAAAAGGTTATCCTGACCCTCTGAATGCTTTTTCCGGAAATAATATTCTCGGAACGGATTTAACAGGCTTGGGAAATAACCCCGGAGGATATGAAAATAATATCGGATATGAAGATGAATATGCCGTTTCGCCGGTAATTGACTGCAGAAACTATGAAAATGTTCAACTTTCATTTCAGCGGCAATTGGGTGTTGACCAATACAGATTTGATAAAGTATCAATTGAGATACAAAATGATACAGACGACAGGATAAATATTTGGAGGAATTATAACACGGTTATTACTGACAGCATTTGGACTAAACAAACTTTTGATATTTCCGAGTATGCCGATAATCAAAAAATAAAGATAAGGTTTTCGTTAGGTCCGACAGATTATGCCGACCGGTATTGCGGCTGGAATATTGATGATTTTATGATTTCCGGAACCGAAGTTGCAAATTCGGAACAGCCGGAAAGTAATATTTCTGTTTATCCGAATCCGGCGGACAATTATTTTTATGTTGAATTTTTAAATAAAGAAAAGTTTTTATACGCAGACATAATTGTATCTGATTTATCAGGGAAAATTATTTTTCGAAGATATTTTTCTGAGAATGAGATAAAAAATATAAATACATCGGTTTATGATAAGCAACTGATAAAGATAGACCTGCCGCAAAGAAGCATAGGCTTGTTCCTTGTAAGAGTCATTACAGATAAAGGACGATTTATCGGAAAATTAACGGCAATTCCCGTAAATAATTAATAACGAATATAACATAAAATAACAGAATGTCTGAAAAAGGGAAAATTTATCTTATTCCGACAACGCTCGGAGACAGTGAAATAAAATCGGTAATACCGGTAAATGTTGTTGATATTATTGAAAAGTTGCAATTTTTTATCGTTGAAAATATTCGTACTGCACGACGATATATCAGAAAAGTATCAAGAACAAAAAATATCGATGAAATAACTTTTTTTGAATTGAACAAGTATACAAAACCGGAAGAAATTTCCGAATTTTTAAAACCCTGTTTGTCCGGAAATACGGTCGGGATAATTTCGGAAGCAGGAAATCCCGGAATTGCCGATCCCGGTGCATCGGTTATTGCCGAAGCACATAAAAAGAATATAGATGTTATTCCTTTGGTCGGACCGTCTTCTGTTTTACTTGCTTTAATATCTTCCGGAATGAACGGGCAAAACTTTGCATTTAACGGGTATTTACCTGTTAAAGATAACGAAAGGATAAGAAAAATTCAGGAATTGGAAAAAAAATCAATTGCCGAAAATCAAACTCAAATTTTTATGGAAACACCTTTCAGAAATATGAAAATGCTGGATGCAGTATTGAAAACCTGTAAAAAAAATACACTTTTATGTATAGCGGCAGATATAACTCTTAAAACAGAATTTATAAAAACAAAAACAATCGGTGAATGGAAAAAACAAAAACCGCAAATCAATAAAAGACCTTCAATTTTTATATTGCAGGCACAATAATTTAAAATGTCGTTAAAAAATATGAGAAAGTTTTCAATTACCGATAAATTAGTTGTTGCATCAATATTCATAAGTGTTATTACTATAATTATAGTCGCTTCTTTTTCTTTTTACAGAACAAAAGATGCAATTCTTGAAAGAACTTTTAATCAATTAACATCTGTCCGTGTAATAAAAACTAACTTAATTGAGAAATTTTTTAATACTTGTATAAAAGAGGTGAAACTTGCAAAATCATCTTCCGATATTATAAACCTCACGCAACAAATTAATGATACACGTAATATATTTAACTATGAGAATAAAGACGACCTTAAACCGAAAAATAATCTTTTTTTAAAAGAGGTTTCGGAAGATTATTACAACAGAATTTTAATAATAAGTAAAAGCGGTAATATTTTTTTTATTAAAAATTCGGAAAAAGGATGTGATAACAGTATCTCTGATTTTGAAGATTTGATAAATAAGACAACAGAAAATTCGATATTTATAAAAGACTACTCAAAAAATGACAGTTGTAATTATATTACTTTAAGTTCCGTAATTCTAAGTAAAGAAAATGAATATGAAGGAATAATAGTTTTTGAAATATCTTCAAAGCCGATTGATGCAGTAATGCTTGAGAATAATCCGTCAGGCGGTTTGGGTAAATCCGGAGAATCATATTTAGTAG
>JALSMF010000069.1 GCA_026987795.1 Bacteroidales bacterium | reverse complement strand
AAGATAAGCCCCGAGAAACAAAAGACGGAGAAATTACCGAGCGTTATATGAAAAAAGTTGAAGAGATTATAAAAGCAAAACCGGAAAATTGGCTTTGGTCTCACAAACGCTGGAAACATAAAAAACAATATAAGTAATCTAAACCTGACTGTTATGTCAAGAACATATACTTTTAAGCAAAAACTCAGATATTATTTTGATAACACTTTATCACGCGGAACAAGTTCGATAATAATGTGGTTAGCAATTTTGTCATTGTTAGTCATTATTGTTTTCGGAGTTATATATGCCGTCAGCGGTATTAATATGGAAGGCGAGAAAGGAATGAACTTTTTTGAAGCTATGTGGCAGACACTTCTTCGCTCTATCGACCCCGGGACTATGGCCGGGGATACCGGTTGGGTCTTTCGGTTTGTGGGTTTGCTTATTACAATAGGAGGAATATTTATTTTAAGCACGCTTATCGGTGTACTTACAACAAGCCTGGACGAAAAAATGGAGCAATTACGTAAAGGTCGTTCAATGGTTATTGAAGAAAATCATACTTTAATTCTCGGATGGTCGCCAAAAGTAATTCACATTATTTCGGAATTGATTATTGCAAACGAAAATCAAAAAAAACCGAGAATAGTTATATTGGCAGAAAAAGATAAAGTTGAGACGGAAGATACAATCAGAGAAGAAATACCGGATACTAAAAATACAAAAATTATATGCAGAACAGGAAGTCCTTTAGATTTAACAGATTTAAAAATAGTTAACCCTGACAGGGCACGTTCAATTATTATTCTGTCTCCCGAAAAAGAAAATGCCGATACATATGTAATAAAATCAATTTTGGCTTTAACTCTTAATCCGAAACGCAAAGCAGGAAAATATCATATCGTTGCCGAAATAAAAGATGAGAAAAATATGTAAGTGGCTAAAATTGTAGGTAAAGATGAGGCTATGTTTGTTCTTTCACCCGACTTAACAGCTCGAATTACGGCACAAACCTGTCGTCAATCCGGTTTAAGTATTATATACCGGCAGTTGTTTTGTTACGAAGGGGATGAAATGTATTTCAAAAACGAACCTTCCTTAATAGGAAAAACATATAAGGATGCTGTTTTTGCTTATAATACTTCCGCAGTTCTCGGATTTAAAGATAAAAACGGAAAAGTTCATATAAATCCGCTTCAGGATACAATTTTAAGAGAAGGAGACGAAATTCTCGCAATTACCGAAGATGATGATACCATTATTTTATCTGATATTTCAGATTATAAAATAAATGAAAAAGCAATTGTTAAAACAAAGCCGAAGTCTTCCGTTAAAAAAGAAAGAAATGTTATTCTCGGGTGGAACAAAAGAGGAAAAATAATTATAAGAGAGCTGGATGAATATGTTGCCGAAGGTTCCGAAATTGACATTATTTCAGATACAGAAAATACAGATGAGATAATAAATGAGTTAAAACCTTTAATTTCAAATCAAAAAATAAGTTTTATAAAAGGTGATATTACAAACAGTGCAGAATTAGAGAAAAATAACATTACTTCATATGATAATATCATTATTTTAAATTACTATAATATAGATATTCAGGAAGCTGATGCAAAAACACTTATTTGTTTGCTGCATATCAGGAATATGGCGAATAAAAAAGACAAAAAAGTGAATATCGTAAGTGAAATGTTTGACCAAAAAAATCGTGAACTTGCCGAAGTTACCAAAGCCGATGATTTTATAATCAGTGAAGACTTAATCAGTTTATTTTTAACTCAGCTTTCAGAAACTCCTGATTTAAAAAAGGTTATTGATAACCTTTTTGAGGCTGAAGGTTCGGAATTTTATCTTAAAGATGCTGAAGATTACGTAAAACTCGGTGTTGAAATAAATTTCTATACTGTTGCAGAATCTGCATCTTATAAAAATGAAACTGCCGTAGGTTATCGAATTATTAAAGATGCCCATTCTTCAGAAAACAATTACGGTATAAAAATTAACCCGAATAAAGATGAAATAATAGAGTTCTCAAAGGGAGATAAAATTATAGTTCTTGCCGAGGATTAATAAAAGAGGAGCCGGATAACGCAGACAAAAGATGATATTTATTTAATTTTCAGGACTGACACCTTCATCCTGTTTTTTAAGATAGTATCCGCTTTCGACTTTTCCGAAACGATAGGAGAGAAATAAAACAGGTATAAATTGCGGATTTTTTTCGGTGTCAAGAATATCAAGAGATTTTATGTAAGCATCGAAAGATATACCTACTTCAATCATATTAATTCGTTTATCGGTTTTACTGAATTCAAAAGCAAAACCTGTTTTTCCGTAAACACCGGGAACTATTTTCATCTCATCTATTCCGTAAGAATACGGCTTTTTATCGTAAATATACCACCAAGGCGTATTATGTTCAAATAATTGCCATGTTTTAGTTTTTGAAGTATCATTATAAACAAGGTAATATATAGGTTTCAAAAATGCCGCTGTTACTCCGCCCAAATAATACCATCTTACGGAAACACTGTTACGGTCAAGCTTTTTATACAACTGATACTGCATTCCGACACCAAATCTTAAATTAAATACAGAGTTTGTTTTTCCGTAAACAAATCTGAAAAGACTGGAACTGTAAGGATTAATCCGTTTGTGTTCTTTTTCGTGCTTTACAATGTTAAAGTCTGCTTCTAAAATATTTTTTCTGTGGATATTAATATGTTTTGCAAAGCGATATCCGAAACCGTATCCGTTTGTATTAATATTTATTCCGTAACTTTTTTCGTTTCTGAATAAAATTTTATGCTCCGTATCGATTTCTCCCTGAGAGAAAGACAATTGATTTACAGCCAGAAAAAATAATATAAAAAAAAGTTGTTTCATATATAAACAAACAAAGTTTGTAATAAAATACAAACTTTGTCAATATGTTTCAGAAAAACAAAAAACTATAAGTCTTCGTTAATTTTTATAACTTCAATATTAATATCTTGTGTATTTATATCTCCCGCATCACCTTGATAAACTGAGGGCGGATAAGCCGGACAAAGTCTGCTGCTTGAATTGCAGGAAGTTAAAAATAATCCGAACGTAAAAACAATAATTGCTGAAATAGAAAGAATTTTTTTCATTTTTTTTGATTATAAAAATTAGACCACATCACAAAGTTATATTATTTTTTAGAATAACAGCGTAAAATTTTAATTATTATTTTCAAAAATAACAACCCTGTTCTTTTTAAACACTAAAAATACAATATTTATTGCGTTATCAATTAAATTGTTATATTGGAAAAATAAAAAAGTAATTAAATTTAAAAAGGTTATTATTTTATAAACAAAGAAATGTTTAATAAAATAATTAAATCACATATAAGACTTCAAAATTCGGTTTAGTTTTATAAATTTGTATCTTAAAATAAATTAAAAACATATCAATTTTTGTATAATGGAAAGAGATAAAAAAATATTTGAATTAATAGAAAAAGAACTAAACAGACAAAAAAGAGGTATTGAGCTTATAGCTTCTGAAAATTTTGTAAGCAAGCAAGTTATGGAAGCAATGGGTTCTCCTTTAACTAATAAATATGCGGAAGGCTACCCCGGTAAACGTTATTACGGAGGTTGCCAGATAGTTGACCAAACAGAACAACTTGCAATAGACAGAGCAAAAGAGCTTTTCGGTGCCGAATGGGCAAATGTGCAGCCGCATTCGGGAGCTCAGGCAAATGCGGCTGTTATGTTGGCAGTTTTAAATCCCGGCGATACATTTTTAGGACTTAACCTTTCGCACGGCGGACATTTAACTCACGGAAGTTTTGTTAATTATTCGGGGATATTATATAATGCGGTTTCTTACAACGTAAAAGAAGAAACAGGTACTGTTGATTATGACGAAATGGAGGAACTTGCATTGAAACATAAACCAAAACTGATTATAGGCGGTGCTTCGGCATATTCAAGAGATTGGGATTATGAAAGAATGAGAGAAATTGCTGATAAAGTCGGTGCGTTGTTAATGTTTGACATCTCACATCCTGCCGGGCTTATTGCTGCCGGCTTGCTGAAAAATCCGTTGCCTTACGCTCATATAGTAACAACTACAACGCATAAAACATTGAGAGGACCGAGAGGCGGAATGATTCTTATGGGTAAAGATTTTGAAAATCCGATGGGTAAAAAAACACCTAAAGGA
>JALSMF010000068.1 GCA_026987795.1 Bacteroidales bacterium | reverse complement strand
TTTCGGTAAAAACTGTTCCGAGCAATTTTGAAACCGGTATGTTTTCTGTCTTTGACATAACTCCGCATCGAACAATTTCTCCGGATCGCGGTATTGCCATATTTGACAGATACATTATCATTACGGAAAAAAAAGAGTTTATAATTTTTGGCTTATATCCCAGAGGATATATTAATAAATTCCACCTCATCGCTCTGCTTATATGACTTAAAATGCCGAGAATCAATGAGATAAATATCCACAAATAATCCGCACTCAGAAGTGCATTTTTTAATTCGTCTATATTTTGTTTTCGGTAAACGAGCCAGAAAATTCCTATTCCCGTGAGAAAAAACAATATAGTTTTAACGGTTTTTTTTAAAGTCTTTGTCATTTTATAATGAGATATAATTTACAACAAGTCCGGATCAAATTTCAATACTTTCATAACCGCATCCTTATATGTTCTGCCTATGGGCAACTCTGTGTCTCCGATATTAATGATTCGTGAATTGAAAGAGTTTATTTTACCTAATGATACGATATAAGATTTATGAATTCTGGCAAAGCCTTTATCTTTAAGCTTTTCTTCTATTTTGCTTATAGGCAGCTTTGTCATTATTGCTTTATTTACCGTATGAACTTTAATGTATTCTCTAAAACTTTCCAGATAAAGTATGTCGGTTAAATAAATTTTATAAATAGTTTTATCTTCATTAAAATAAATAAAAGATTTTCCTGCGAAATCACCTTCTTCGAATATATTTATTTCTGTATTTTTGAGTTGTTTAAAAAATTTTGTTACAGCTTTATAAAACCTGTCGAAAGATACCGGTTTCAGCAAATAGTCAACAATATCATATTCATAGCCTTTCAGGGCATAATTACGATATGCCGTAACAATAATTATTTTAGGTGAATTTTTAAGGTTCTTCAAAAAGTCAAATCCTGAAATTTGAGGCATTTCAATATCTAAAAATATCAAATCGACATTGTTTTCTCTTATAACTCTGTCTGCCTCCACGGCATTTCCGCACTCAGCAATAATTTCTATATCGTCAAAATTTTGCAGATGTGTTTTTATAACTTTTCGGGCAAGAGGTTCGTCATCAACAATTATACATTTTGATTTCATAATATTACAAGTTGTACAATAATTTGTTGCAAAGATATAATTTAATGTGTATTAATAATTATGTACATAAAAGTTTAAACGCAAAAAGAGCAGGCATAGATTTTTGCCCGCTCTGAATTTAAGAAAAACAATTATAATTTAACTGCTCATTTATGAAGCATCATTTTTGAACTCAATTACTAAATTTGATATTTGAACCGGGTTGTAAGGAGACAAAGTATTCATTGATGTTTCTATTTCATCGTATGAAGTTCCGGGAGAAGTTCCTGCAGATAAAAAACCGTTTGCGGTAAAATATCCGGGGGCTTGAGTGTTAACCAGATAGATTTGGATATCAGTATCATTATATCCCAAAGCTGTCAGTTGGTTATAAAACACATTATAAACAGAGTAATCTTTCAGAATTACATTTCTGTCTGTTTCGTTCAGTGTGCTTGGAGGAAGTCCCACCTCTGCCACGCCTATATCTGAATTTTCATCTCCGGAAGCAATAAACGCCCAGTTAAAACCTGTGTTATCATCAAAAAAGTTTGCATTAGGATGATTCGAGTTTCCGTAAACATCTATTATATTACCTTTTCTGCCCGCAAACATTTTCAGAGTTTCCATTGCAAATTTATTGTCTCCCACGGTCGGGTCAGGTAAAACAAGTCCTGATATATAAACGGTCATTTCCGCTTCATAATCTGTTCCTGCTTCACTGTAATCAATTCTGAACATTGTATTTTCACCGGACCACTCATCGTTACTTGCTCTGTTAATATTATACGGTTTCAAAATTGCAATTCCTTTCACAGAATCGTTATTCCAAAAAATCTGCATCGCTTTGCCTCCGTCAGTATTTGTCTCAGAATCTGCATCTGTCATCGTTAACTGATACTCCCAGGCAGTTCCTTCAAAATCGGAATTTTCGATAATAACAACATT
Source organism: Bacteroidales bacterium (assembly GCA_026987795.1). Classification (GTDB taxonomy): domain Bacteria; phylum Bacteroidota; class Bacteroidia; order Bacteroidales; family JAADGE01; genus JAADGE01. Next base: position 2,141 of record JALSMF010000068.1, on the reverse strand, counting down.
TTTTATTCTTCCGTCATCATCGCTTTGATAAGAAAAAGTCATTGCTTGATCTAAATCGTATTGACGAATGGCTCTCATTATTTCCTGAACAATATCGGCAGCATTCTCGCCTATCCGGATAAAAGTTCCGAGATGCTGGTAGATATCATCTCCGGTTAAAACATCGGCTTTTGAAGCTTTTACGACTTGCTGACTGATTGAGTTCGGAATGTCAACTTTAAAATTTTGCGGAATGATATCCGCCTTCGTTAATTCTTCGTCTTTTTTGCAACTTGTAAATGTTATTGCAAAACCAAGCACTACTGCTAAAATTAAACTGATTTTTTTCATTTTTTTAAATTTAAGTTAATACTGAATATTTTAATTAATGCGATTTTATTCTCGCTTTCGAATATAATACACCACAAATAAAGTTTACCCTGAAAGAAAACGGAATTTTTTTAAGATATTTAATAAAATATTAACAAACAATACCTTATAACATAAGCTATTTAAGGATAACGGAATCGGAAATAATATTTGAGGCGGCAAAAAAGCCGAAAGCACCTTCACTCAGATTTGTATAAACATTATCTTTCTCTGTATCAAAATTCCCTCCGCTCCATTGTGCTTCCAGAAGAAGTGAACGAATGAACTTTTCATGTTCAGGGCTTAAAGAATATTTTTTTATGCTTATCTTCGTTTCTTTCGGAAACAAAATGAGTTGTTGCCGGGGCGGAAAAATTTCTCCGACATCAATCGTTTTTAACACATAAAAATACATTTTTACCTCTCCTTTATAACTTTCAAAATCAGGAGAATAATAATTGTCTGCACTTACCTCGTACATTGCAGCTTCGTAAGGATTGAATTCTGCTTTTTGATTTGAAATATAATAAAGAGTATCGTTATATTGTTCTAAAGTTAAAGAATTATATGATAAAACAGGCACAGAGCGAGCTTCTGCCGTATAAGTTTTTTCTTCAAAATTAATGTGCAAAAAAAGCGGCTTATTAATTACTGCACTGAATTTTTCATCGGAAACATAGGTTCCGGGAGTTTGCTCCGAAAATAAATAGATTTTCTCTCCGTCAGAAACACTGACTTCTGCTCCGGAGATTAGAGCAGGACTTTGGTTAAGAGTTTTAACAGATTCAGATAAATAAATTTTCTGATTCTTATATTCATTTGTTATAATACCGTCCACAATCAAGAATTTTTTATTATTCGGAGTAAAATTAAATTCTACACTTTTTTCACAAGACATAAAAAAGAAAATGATAAGTCCTGAAATAATAAAATAATATTTTAGCTTAAGAGCATACATAGTTATCTGAATTTTAAACTGTACGTTATTGACGGAAATATTCCGGACAGTGATTTTTCGGTAGCAACAATTTCATTATCATAAACAAAATTTGAAGGGACATAAAACTTTCCGTTATCCGCTTCAATTTTATTGAAATTTATTGCAACAGCGTTTTGCCTGTTATACAAATTAAACACAACAAATAAAATACTGTGTTGAAAACGTGCATTTTTCTTTTTGTTCAATTGTAAATTTGCCGAAATATCCAATCTGTGATAATCGGGAAGTTTATCGTTATTTTTATCGGTATAAATCGGGACAGAGTAGCCTCTGTAATAATAAAAACCTGCAGGAGAACTAAATCGCATACCTGAAGAGTATACCCAGTTTAAATTAAAAGTCCATCTTTTTCCGGTTTTGTAAAACAAGTTCAGATTAAATTTATTCGGTTTATCGTAAGCGGCAGGGTAAGTAAAACTTTCCGGATTTTCAGTTTCTCGAATAAATACGCGAGAGAAAGTGTAAGAAAGCAAAAAGTTTAAATTTCCTTTCTTTTTTTCAAATAAAAACTCTGTGCCGTATGCTTTTGCCCCGGCAAACCTGACTTCACCCTCAATTAGGGGGTTTAAAAGCATATCTGCGTGTTCGTTATATTCTGTCAGATTTTTTATGCTTTTATAATAGCATTGTATGTTAGTTTCAAATTCACTGAATTTTTTGCTTACGCCAAAAATATATTGATTAGATTTTTCCGGTTTTATATTAGGTCCGGAGGGCATCCAAACATCCATTGTCGTAAACGGACTCACGGAATTTGACAACAGATGTAAATACTGTTTTTTTTGTCGTAAGA
>JALSMF010000067.1 GCA_026987795.1 Bacteroidales bacterium | reverse complement strand
TTCCGAAGTGGTAAAAATGACAGGAAATCCGAAAGTTAAATTTATGCACTGTTTACCGGCATTTCATAACAGAGAAACCGTAATAGGAGAAGAAATATACCAAAAATACGGGCTTGACGGAATGGAGGTTACTGAAGATGTTTTTGAATCGGAGGCATCAATCGTGTTTGACGAAGCCGAAAACCGTCTGCATACCATAAAAGCTGTTATGGTTGCAACATTGGGCTGCTGACACAATAAAATTTTAAGAAATTTAAGCCTGTAAACAGCACTTAGTATCGACGGTCAGGGTGTGAATCATTTGAAATAAGTAAAAATTAGTTTATATAATTGGTTACTTATTAGTTTATTCATACCCGTACCTGCAGTTTTATAAATTTAATTGTATTCTTAACGAAAATTTTTAAATGAGAAATATAATTCAGTTTTCGATTTTAATTTTTGCAGTCTTAGTTCTGAGTAACTGTCAATCTGACGATATTAAAAAAACAAAGCCGGAAAAAGACAGTGTTTCTTTAATTACTCAAGTTCCCGATTGGGCAAGAGAGGCAGTTTGGTATCAGATTTTTCCGGAAAGATTCAGAAACGGAGATACGACAAATGACCCGACAAAAGAAGATATTTTCGGTACCTATCCGGATGAAATTCCGGAACATTGGACAACTACGCCTTGGGAAAGCGATTGGTATAAAAAAGATTTATGGTTTAAAGAATCGCACTTGCAGAATACTTGGGACAAACTGCAACTTCGCAGATACGGCGGTGATTTACAGGGTATTATTGACAAGCTGGACTATATTCAGGAGTTAGGCATAACAGCAATCTACTTTAATCCGTTGAATGATGCTCCGTCTCTGCATAAATACGACCCTCGTTCCTGGCGGCACATAGATGTTAATTTCGGTCCGAATCCGGAAAAAGATAAACAAATTATTGCTTCCGAGGACCCCGCAAATCCGGATACGTGGAAGTTTACAACGGCAGATTCTCTTTTTCTTAAATTAATAAAAGAATTGCACAAAAGAGATATTAAATTGGTTGCGGATTACTCGTGGAACCATACCGGCAGCGAGTTTTGGGCATTTAAAGATGTTAAAAAGAACGGAAAAAAATCTAAATATGCCGATTGGTATGAAATAAAATCGTGGGATAATCCGAATACACCTGAAAATGAATTTGCTTATGACGGCTGGGCAGGAGTGAAGTATCTTCCTGAAATTAAAAAAGACCTGACAAGTGAACCGGGCGAACTTCCGAGACAGGGAAATTTGCACAGCGAAGCTGTAAAACAACACATTTTTAATGTTGCAAAACGCTGGCTTGACCCCAATAATGACGGAAATACGGAAGACGGTATCGACGGTTTCAGGTTAGATGTCGCAGAGAAATTACCGTTAGAGTTTTGGCGTGATTTCAGAAAAGAAGTAAGAAAAATAAATCCGGAAGCATTACTTACAGGTGAAATTTGGTGGAAAAAATGGCCCGAAGAGCTTATGGCTCCTAACGCATATTTACAAGGAGATGTTTTTGACTGTATTATGAATTATCGATGGTATCGTCCTGCACGTCATTTTTTTGCCGATGCCCCGGATGCAATGAAACCGTCAGAATTTGAAAGAATTCTGAAAGAAAAAATGCAGGGAATTGAGCCTTCGAGATTACAGGCAATGATGAACTTGGTCGGCAGCCACGATTCTCCGAGAGTTTCTACTTCGCTTTATAATAACGGGAAGTATAAATTTCAGGCGAAACCTACGGAAGATCCTGATTATAAAATTGATAAGCCGGATGCTCATACCTTAAAGATTCAAAAAATGTTGTTAATTCATCAATTTACTTATGTAGGTTCACCGCATATATTTTACGGTGATGAAGTAGGGATGTGGGGTGCCGATGACCCTGACTGCCGAAAACCTATGGTTTGGAGTGATATAAAATACAAAGATGAAACGCATCATCCTTTCGGAAAGAAACGTAAAACGGATAAAGTTGAGCAAGATACAAGTTTGCTGAATTTTTATAAGAAATTGATAAGCATAAGAAAGGATAACCCGGCATTAATGTTCGGAAATATTGATTTTATTCTTGCAGATGATAAAAATAATACTTTTGCTTACAGCAGGGGACATAAAAATGATGAGATTATAGTTGTCTTCAATAAATCAAAGGGAAATAAAGACATTTATGTAAGAACAAAATATGACGGACTTTATAAAGATTTGCAGAATAAAAATATGCAGATTATGTCGTCAGGGAAAAAATTAAAAGTAACTCTTTCCGGAGAAACTGCCGTAATTTTGAAATTAGTGCGTTAAAATTTTAATTTAATCTGAAGTTTCTTTAAATCAGGAATTAAGCGACTTTCATTTTTTTGATATTCGCTTTTTCAAGTTTTGATTTGGCATATTTTAAATCTACCGTAAATTTTCGTACTTTTTTAGACGGAAGTTCAAACATAGCATCTGTCATTATAACTTCACAAATTGAGCGTAAACCTCTGGCTCCTATTTTATATTCAACAGCTTTGTCTACAATGTATTCCAGCACGTTATCATTAATGTGCAAGTCAATATTGTCTATTTTAAACAGTTTTGTGTATTGTTTTATTATTGAATTTTTAGGTTCTGTAAGAATTGCTCTTAAAGCTTTTTTATCTAACGGGTTAAGATGTGTTATAACCGGCATACGACCTATAATTTCGGGTATGAGCCCGAAAGACTTTAAATCTTGAGGGGCAACATATTGCAGAAAATTTTCTTCGTCAATTTTTTCTTTATCTGTTTTATCAAATCCTACTACCTGAGTATTAAGTCTTCTTGCAATTTTCTTTTCTATTCCGTCAAAAGCTCCTCCGGCAATAAAAAGTATGTTTTTTGTATTTACGGGAATTAGTTTTTGTTCAGGATGTTTTCTTCCTCCTTGCGGCGGAACATTAACAACTGAGCCTTCGAGAAGCTTAAGCAGCCCTTGCTGAACACCTTCTCCGGATACGTCTCTTGTTATTGAAGGATTATCGTTTTTTCGTGCTATTTTGTCAATTTCATCTATAAAAACAATACCTTGCTCTGCTTTTTCCAAATTATAATCAGCCGCCTGCAAAAGTCTTGTCAGTAAACTTTCAATGTCTTCGCCTACATATCCTGCTTCTGTTAAAACGGTTGCATCAACAATGGTAAACGGAACGTGCAGCATTTTAGCAATGGTTTTTGCGAGAAGTGTTTTTCCGGTTCCTGTTTCTCCTACCATTATTATATTTGATTTGTCTATTTCAATTTCGTCATCATCAATGTTTTGGACAGAAAGTCTTTTATAATGATTATAAACCGCAACGGATAATACTTTTTTTGCATGTTCTTGTCCGATTACGTATTGATCCAAAAACTCTTTTATTTCAACGGGTTTTTTGAGCTTTACTTTGCTGAAATCAAATTTATCGGTTTCCTTTTCAATAAGTTTTTCTTCTTTTATAATATCGTATGCTCTTGCAGAACATTCATCGCAGATAAATCCGCTTAAACCGGAAATTAAAAGATTAACTTCAGAGCGCTTGCGATTGCAAAAAGAACATTTATCCATTTTATGTGTATTTTTTATTATAGCAAAGACGCCTTTTAAGACGTCTTTACGTTTTTTAATTTTGCTTTACTTACAGTTATACTAATTTTCATTTACAAGAACACGGTCAATCATTCCGTATTCTTTAGCTTCCTCTGACTTCATCCAATAGTCTCTGTCAGAGTCTTTTTCTATTTTTTTAAATGTTTTTCCGGTATGTAAAGCTAATATTTCGTATAATTCGTCTTTTAGTTTTTTAATTTCTTTAAACGTTATTTCGATATCTGAAACTTGTCCTTGTGCACCGCCCATAGGTTGATGTATCATTATTCTTGAGTGTTTTAATGCTGCACGTTTTCCTTTTGCTCCGGCAGCAAGTAAAACGGCACCCATAGAAGCAGCAATTCCCGTACAGGTAGTCGCTACGTCCGGAGTTATATACTGCATAGTGTCATATATTCCTAAGCCCGCATATACACCTCCGCCCGGCGAATTTATATATATTTGAACATCTTTTGACGGGTCGGATGATTCTAAAAATAAAAGTTGTGCCTGAATTATATTTGCAACATAATCATCAATAGGTAAACCGAGAAATATGATTCTGTCCATCATTAATCTTGAAAAAACGTCCATTTGTGCGATATTC
>JALSMF010000066.1 GCA_026987795.1 Bacteroidales bacterium | reverse complement strand
CTGCTTATTCCTCAAATGGCATTGGGAGGTGCAATGTTCAGTTTCAGTAAACTAAACAGAGTAATCGGAAGTGTGGATAAAGTCCCGATTATAGCAGACCTTATGGCTTCACGCTGGGCATATGAAGGCTTGATGGTTCATCAGTTTATTGAAAATAAATTTGAAAAACAATATTTTGATTACGACCAAGTAAAAAGTAATTCAAACTTTGCCCAAGACAAATTAATTCCGAAACTTTCGGAAAGTATTGAAGCGATTGAAATTGTTACGGAAGAAAATAAAGGAAAAAATAATAAAGATTCCGTTAACAAAGTAATTGAAGGCGAATTAGCATTATTAAGATACCAACTGCCGAAAGGAAACAGAGAAATTCTCAAATTAGTTGATAAGCTCAGAAAACACAGGCTCGGAAAGGGAGTAAAGAAAATAAAGTTTGACGTGTTCTATAATAATTTTGATGTTTTAGCCGCAGATAACAAAACCGTCAGAGATTCTTTAATAATACCCGATGAGCTTCTTAATTCATTGAATATTAAAGACTACAGTGTTGAAGAGCAAGGCTATGCACTTATGGATTATCTCTATAAATGGAAAGATTTTTATTTAGCTGTATATTCAAGTGCAAATGAATTAAGAGAAAATTTAATAGCATACCAAGATGAAAAAATCCCGGGTTATTATATAAAATTCAGGAATAAATACCATAACGAGCATCTTGATGATATTGTCAGAAATATTTACGAAAAAAACAAGATATTAAGATTTAACGAAAAACTTATAAGACAGGAAGAACCTGTTTATATGGAGCCGGATGATTCAAATTTTATAGGTTTCCGCTCGCATTTCTATGCGCCGCATAAATATTTTTTGGGAAATACCTACGATACTTTTTGGTTTAATATCTTTGTTATTTGGGCAATGTCATTGCTGTTATACATACCGTTATATTATGACCATTTAAGAAAAATTATTGAGTTTTTCGGTGATTTAAAATTTAATAAAAAAGGAGAAAACAAAGAGAAAAAGCAGAAATTTAAAGGAAGTGATAAATCAAAAAAGTAAACAATATTTTTTGAAATATAAAATTTTTAATATCTTTGATTGTTGATTGCTTTTTCTAAGAACTTAATTATGATAAAAAAACTGATATTTATATTTATTTCGGTAATATTTTTTGCTTCTTGCGGTGACGGAGGCGATGATGATACTATCGTCGGTCCGGACTCTCAAGATGATGTAAGAGAAGTTCAAATTGACCCGGAAAAAATAAACGGTTTAATTGAAAGTTTTCCTTCACCGATTGAGATGGCAGCAACAATAGAAGACTTAAAGGTGCCGTATTCTAAAAAATATTTAGTACCCACAGAGGTTGCCGCAGATTTTGATTCTAATTTTGAAAAGGCTCTCGGTTTAGGAATGCTTAGTGCCGATTTAGGATATCTTAATGTTTATGCCCGCAAAAATGCCATAGTAGAATATTTAACCTCTATAAAGCGATTAGCGGATGCCTTGGATGTTGATCAATTTTTTGAATTTCAGACACTTAAAAGGTTAGCTACTAACAGTAACAACCTTGATTCTCTTATGTTCTTATCAGTATCAAGTTATCATGATATGGACGAACATTTAAGAAAAACCAGACGAAGCAACTTGAGTGCATTGATGATTACGGGAGTTTGGACGGAGGGACAGTATCTGGCTTGCAGAGTTAACAAATTTAAAAGTGATAAAAGTACGGAAGAGATTATTGCAGGGCAAAAAGATATTTTAAAAGAGCTTTTAAGTGTTTTGGAGTTTTTTGACGATAAGCCCAAATTTAAAAAAATGAATGATCAATTCAGAGAACTTTTAAAATTATATGATAACGTTGAAATAAAATTAGTTGAAGGAGAGGATAAAATATCATACGGGCTTGACTCTATTCCTGTTATTGAGCCGGGAGAACATACGGAAATTATTTACACACAAGAAGATTTAGATAAAATACAAAATAAAGTTATTCAAATTCGTAACAATTTAATTTCATTATAATGAAGAAAATAGCCATTCTTATAGCCATAACCGGTTTATTTATATTTGCACCCAATCAAGAGGCACAAGCTCAATGTAAACAACAAAGAGTATATCACTGTGCAAGAAAAGGAGGTAATGCAATATATCTTCGTGATTTTAATACAAAATTAAAAGCCGTAAGATCCGAACGAAGTATAAACGGAACAAAGTGGCCTGTTGTACTGAACAGAGGAACCAGATATCGCTTTATTTTATGTACTCCAAGCGGATTTGCAAATGATGTGAAGTTAACATTGTTTGACAGCAAACACCCGGAAACACGACCATGGAACTCAACAGAAAAGAGCGGCGGTAATATGTTTGATTTCATTTGTAAGCGTTCCGGTGTTTACTATGTGTCCATACGCTTTAAGCAAGGAAAAGGTAAACGAAAAACTTGCGCTGTAGGAATATTGTCATTTGTAGGTAAAAATCAATAAAATAATATTTTACAAGTTTGTACCGTAAAAAAGGAAAACGGCTTAATATAAAAGTCGTTTTCCTTTTTTGTGTTTTGCCGTGATATGCTGTTTATACCCAACTGACTACAGGACAGTCTTGCCTGTGAGGTAAAAGGTCATTTTTAGGATATATTCTGAAAGCATAATTTATGCTGCCCGGTTTTGAAGGTGAAAATTCAAAAGAATAATAGACAGACGATCCGTTAACGCTTTCCCGGTTAAGATTGATAATGTCTGTTATAATTAATTCTCCTTCATTATTTGACTCGCTTATTACCATTTCAACTCCTACGTCTTTGGGCTTCAAACCGTTTATGTTTACACTTATGCCGCCTTTGTATGTTTCTCCGGGGACAAGAGTGTTTGCTGTCAGTTCATGAACATTAACAGATTCGGCAGAGATTTTCTTCCATTCGGAGGTTATTGTTTCTTTCCATTCAGCAATTTCTTTAGCTTTTTCAAAATTATTTTCGGATAAAATCTCAAATCTGGTTTTTAATTTTGTATAATATCTGTTATTGTAATCGGATATCATTCTTTCGGTAGTAAATTCCGGGGCTATTTCATATATACATTTTTTTATGTAATTTATCCATTCTTCGGGCAATCCCTTGGCGGTTCGTTTATAATACATGGGGATTATCTCATTCTCTAAGGTTAAGTATATTTGTTCGGCATCATATTCGTCCTGCAGTTCTTGATTTTTATATGTTTTTTTCTGAGAAAGTGCCCATCCTGCTTTTTCTTTGTAACCTTCAACCCACCAGCCGTCTAAAACACTGAAGTTTAAAACTCCGTTCATTACGGCTTTCATTCCGCTGGTTCCCGAGGCTTCAAGCGGGCGAACGGGTGTGTTTAACCAAACATCAACACCTCTTACGAGTTCTTTTGCCAGAGAGATGTTATAATTTTCCAGGAATATTATTTTTCCCGTAAATTCAGGGCGTTTGGAAATTTCAACTATTTCTTTTATTATAGCTTTGCCTCCGCCGTCTTTAGGGTGTGCTTTGCCGGCAAAAATAAACTGAACCGGAAGATCCGGGTTGTTTACTATTTTACTGAGACGTTCTAAATCTTTTAAAAGTAAATTTCCTCGTTTATATGTTGCAAATCTTCGGGCAAAGCCTATGGTTAAAACATTTTCATTTAAAGTATTTTTAATTTTAATAAGGTGCTTCGGGTTTTCGTTTCTTGATGTTCTTACGGTATCAATAACATTTTTAATATATTCTATAAGTTGTTTTTTATGTTTCTTTCTTATTTCCCAGATATCTTCGGATGAAGCTTGGTAAATTTTAGAGAAATCAGGATTGCCGTTTTTGCCCTTAAGATGTTCCTGCCAATGCTCAGATGCCCATGTCGGATAATGAATACCGTTAGTAACGTATCCTATTTGCAGTTCTTCGGGGAAGTATCCTTTCCAAAAATTATTGAAAATAAACTTTCGGGAAACTTCACCGTGCAGTTTGCTTACGCCGTTAATTTCCTGAGATGTGTTTGCAGCTAGAACGCTCATTGAAAAGTTTTCTTTTTTATTTCCCGGAGTTTCTCTTCCCAGATTCATAAAACTGTCCCAGGAAATTCCCAACTTATTCGGATAATCACCCATATATTTCATCATTAAACTTTCGGAGAAGTTATCATGCCCGGCAGGAACGGGTGTGTGTGTGGTAAATAAACTTGAGGCTCTTACGGTTTCAAGGGCTTCTTTAAAT
>JALSMF010000065.1 GCA_026987795.1 Bacteroidales bacterium | reverse complement strand
AGCGGAGGCGTAGCAACAAGCCCTTGGAAAACATGGAATGCAGGAATAAATGCTAATGAAATTCACCTTTTCGGATGGGTCAGTTCCGGGGGAAATACAAATATTTTAAGTGCATACTTATTGGTCAGACCTAAGCAACCTTAAAATATAGACAAATTATAATATTTACATAACTATTTTAACCCATATTTTAAAAAATGAAAGATCTCTTAACATTATTTCTAATCTTAATAAGTTTTATTGCAAAAAGCCAGACCGTTACCACAACTCCGCAATTTCCCGTTCCTTCGCAAGCCGTTACGGTTACTTTCGACCTTACGGGAACTGATTTAGACGGAATTTCAGGCGGTGTTTATGCCCATACAGGAGTTACAATCGAAGGCACAGGTCAGTGGCAATATGTTATCGGAAACTGGGGCGACAATACCGGTCAACCGCAGTTAGACAGTCTCGGAAATAACATTTACGAATTAAACGTTACGCCCGATATTAATTCTTTTTACGGTGTTCCTTCCGGAGAAATCGTTACAGAACTCTGCATTGTTCTAAGAAGTGCCGACGGAAACCAACAAACAAGTCCCGACATTTTTGTAACCGTATATTCCGAAACCGATATTAACATAACTTCACCGGACTCGACAAGTATTTATTCAATAAACGACAATGTTCCGATAAACGCCGTTTCTATTTTTGCAAATTCAATGTCTTTATATATTAACAACAACCTTATTACAACCGTTTCCGGAAACCAGCTAAATTACAATTATACGGCAACAACTTCCGGAACAAGTACAATTAGAGTCGAAGCAACAGACGGAACAACAACCATTCAAAAAACATCATCTTTCTTTGTCAGAAATCCGAATAACATTGCAGACTTGCCTTCACCGACCTTAAAAGACGGTATAAATTATATTGATGACAACACCGTAACCCTTGTACTCTATGCCCCGAATAAAACATTCGCTTTCGTTAAAGGAAGTTTCAACGATTGGAATTTATCCCTTTCAAACCAGATGAACAAAACCACCGACGGAAATCGCTACTGGATAACATTAAACGGGCTTACCGCCGGACAAGAATACACCTATCAATACATCGTTGACGACACCGTTACGATTGCCGACCCCTACTGCGATAAAATTCTCGACCCTTGGAACGACCAATACATCAGCAATTCAACCTATCCTAATCTTATATCCTACCCTTCCGGGAAAACAACCGGCATTGTTTCGGTATTTCAAACAGCACAAACACCTTACTCTTGGAATATTACAAATTTCACAAAACCTCAAAACAAAGACTTGGTTATTTACGAACTCCTCATAAGAGATTTTGTTGCCGCACACGACTATCAAACCTTGATTGACACAATCGGGTACCTCAAAAATCTCGGAATAAATGCAATAGAACTTATGCCGATTAACGAATTTGAAGGAAACAGCAGTTGGGGTTATAATCCGTCTTTTTATTTTGCTCCGGATAAATACTACGGCAACAAAGATAAGCTGAAAGAATTTATTGACACCTGCCATGCAAATAACATCGCTGTTATCATGGATATAGTTTTAAATCACTCTTACGGTCAAAGTCCGCTCGTACAGCTTTATCTCGACAAATCAACATGGCAGGTTACTGCCGACAATCCTTGGTATAATCAAACTTCTCCTAATACTGATTATTCGTGGGGGTACGACTTCAATCATGAAAGTCCGGATACAAAAGCATTTGTTAAAAGAGTTTGCGATTATTGGCTTACGGAATACAAATTTGACGGTTTCAGGTTTGACTTTACAAAAGGTTTTACAAACACTGTCGGAAACGGCTGGGCTTATGATGCTTCAAGAATTGCAATATTACAGGAATATGCCGACCATATTTGGACAACTTCTCCCGGAGCATATGTAATCCTCGAACACTTTACCGACAACAGCGAAGAAACCGTTTTGGCAAACTACGGAATGATGCTTTGGGGAAACATAAACTACAACTATGCACAAGCATCAATGGGCTGGAGTTCTGACTGGGATTTTTCTTGGACTTCATATCAGCAACGCGGGTGGAATGTTCCGAATTTGGTGTCTTATATGGAAAGCCATGATGAAGAACGTATGATGTTCAGAAATAAAAATTACGGTAACTCATCAGGAAGTTATAATATTAAAGATGAAACAACGGCATTAAAACGTGCAGAACTTGCAGGTGCTTTCTTTTTTACAATTCCGGGAGCCAAGATGATTTGGCAATTTGAAGAGCTCGGTTATGACATCAGTATTGATGAACCCTGTCGTATTTGCGAGAAACCTGTTTTATGGAACTATTTCAGCGAGCAAAACAGAAAAAATCTTTACGAGTATTTTAAAATTTTCATTAAACTGAAAAATAATTACCCTGTTTTCTCAACAACAGACTACGATATCAGTTTAGGCGGAAATATGAAACAAATAGTTTTGAGACATCCTGACTTAAACGTTGTAATTCTCGGCAATTTTGACGTAACGGAGCACTATGCCGTACCTGATTTCAGTGCGTCATCTGTTTGGTATGATTATTATACTCAGGAAGAATATTCAGGCAGCAGTACAATAACCTTGCAACCGGGCGAATATAAAATTTTCACAAGCGAACTTATTGAAATGCCGAATATACCGGTATATACCCAAAATATAAATAAAGCCGAGAACTTGAGAGTGTATCCGAACCCGGCTGAAAATATAATATTCATCGAAAATACGGAACAATATACGCGAATAACAATCAGTGACTTAAGAGGAAAAGTAATTTATGAAACCGTTCCCGAAAATAACAAGATAAACATAAGCGAATTACCGAAAGGTATGTACATAATAAAAGCAGAAAAAGACGGTATATTTGCAACAGAAAAATTAATAAAATTGTAACCGGTTTTATGCTGTTTCATCTAAAAGATATAAAGTATAAAAGTTCTTGTATATGAATTTCCTTGCACATATTTACCTCTCCGGAAATAATGAAGATGTTCAGTTCGGAAATTTTATAGGAGACTTTATAAAAGGAAACAGTTATAAAAAAAAGTATAATGGAGATGTTATAAAGGGAATTATATTACACCGGGAAATCGACTCTTTTACCGATTCGCACCCTGCCGTTCATAACAGTATTGAAAGACTGAGACCTGCATACGGGCGGTATGCGGGTGTATCCGTTGATATTCTTTACGACCATTTTCTGGCTAAAAACTGGAACGATTATTCTCCTGAAAATCTTGAGAATTTTGTTATAAATTTTCATTCCGTTATTCTTGAACGCTTAAATATGCTTCCGCGAAAGTCTAAAAGGTTTGTTTTCCCGTTTATCAGAAAAAAACGGCTTCTTTGCTATGCGGATTTAAACTGTTTTGAGACTGTTTTGGTCAAAATGTCAATGTTTACGTCAATGCCTAACAAATCTAAACAGGTAATGAAAATTATTAATAAAGATTACGAGCTTTTGCATAATGATTTCAAATCATTTTTTCCGGAACTTACTAATTTTTCAAACGATATTCTGTCAGATAATACTATGCCATAAAGCAATCCAAAAAGGAAGAGCGAACAAACAAACAAGATAGGTTATAAGCATCATACCTGCTACTTTATCCGTATCTCCTCCGTAGGTTCTTACCTGTAATATTAAACCTGTAGCCGGTGCGGCGGCAGCTTGTATTACAAAAAAATCAGAAAGCAGCGGGTGTGTTTTTCCTAAGTTAAAATAATAAAGAATAAAAATTGTTACTGCCGGCAACATCAAATATTTTACTAAAACAACTCTTAATGTATCAAACACATTCGGAAATTTTTTCAGTGAAACGCTGCCCAGTGTTGCTCCGAGGACAAAAGTTGCAATCGGCACGGCTGCCTGCCCCGTCAAGTCAATTGAATCAATAATAATATCCGGAAAAATATTTTGCAAGCCTAAAAGTGCTAATATCAAAGATATTACATTGGCAACAGCCGGCGGTGTTATTAAATCTTTAAAATGAAATTCTATTTTTTTAACAGATGATGTTGCTAAATATTTTCCGAGAGTCCAGAGTAAAGGATTATATCCCAGAATAAATAAAAAAGTTATTAAAGCAAATTCTGTAAAATGTTCGGGATAAACAACCTGACCAATCGGCAAAACCAAATAACCGGCATTTTGCATTGATGAAACGGCAATTAAATTTCTTTTTTTTCTGAAATCAGTAAAAAATACTCCCGAAGCAAAT
>JALSMF010000064.1 GCA_026987795.1 Bacteroidales bacterium | reverse complement strand
CTATGATGAACAAAGGATTTGAAGCTATTGAAGCTAAATGGCTTTTTGATTTAAAACCCGAACAAATAGATATTATAGTACACCCTCAATCAATAATCCACTCTGTCGTTCAATTTACCGATGGCTCAATGAAAGCTCAAATGGGACTTCCTGATATGAAACTCCCGATACAATACGCATTTACATACCCCGACAGAATAAAAACAAACTTTAAACGTTTCAACTTTTCAGACTATCCCGAGTTTTCATTCGAAAAACCGGATACAGATAAGTTCAAAAATATACAGATTGCTTACGATGCTATGAAAAAAGGAGGAAACATTCCTTGCGCCGTTAACGCCGCAAACGAAATTGTCGTTGATGCTTTCTTAAAAGACAAAATTAAATTTACGGATATTCCGAAAATTATTGAAAAAACCGTTAATAAAATTAATTTTGCAAATTCTTCGGATATTAATACATATCTTAACACAGATAAAGAAACAAGATTAATTGCCGAAGAATTAATAAAACAATAACTTTAAAAAAATATGGAAATTTTTATAAAAATAGCTCAACTGCTCCTAAGCTTATCAATACTTGTAATACTACACGAATTTGGGCATTTTGCTTTTGCAAAACTTTTTAAAACAAGAGTCGAAAAATTCTACTTATTTTTTGACCCTTGGTTTTCTGTCTTTAAAAAGAAAGTCGGAGATACCGAATACGGAATAGGTTGGTTGCCGCTCGGCGGATATGTCAAAATATCCGGAATGATTGACGAGTCAATGGACAAAGAACAAATGAAAAAACCGCCTCAACCGTATGAATTCAGGTCTAAAAAGGCATGGCAAAGATTACTGATTATGATAGGCGGAGTTCTTATGAATTTCATCCTTGCCGGGATAATTTATATCGGAATTTTATATGCATGGGGAGAAGATTATCTGCCGACAGAAAACGTAAAATACGGTATATCTGTTGATTCTGCCGCTTACGGAATAGGTTTCAGAGACGGAGACAAGATTTTATCTGTTAACAATCAAACTTTTGAACGTTTCAACGATTTAAAAAAAGAAATGATTTTAAATTCAAACAAAACGGTTCAAATATTAAGAAACGGAGAAAGGAAAGAAATACTGATAGATGACAAACACACACTGTCGGCAGGAAAACAAAGTTTTATTCAACCGCGATTTGAATTTGTAATTGCCGACTTTGCACCTGATTCTGAAGCAAAAAAAGCAGGACTGCAAAAAGGTGATAAATTAATAGGTGTAAACGACAGCAGCCTTATATTTTACGACCAACTAAGCCACTTTTTCAAAACACATAAAGGCATAAAAACAAACTTGAAAATTAATCGTAACGGTAAAATTATATCAATACCCGTTCAAATTAATTCCGACGGTTTAATTGGCGTTGCCGTAAAACCTTTTGCCGGCTTGGAATTTGAACATACCGACTATTCTTTTTTTGCATCAGTCCCTGCAGGAATAAGTAAAGGAGTTGACCTTACAAAAGATTACCTCCGATCATTTAAACTTATTTTTAACCCTGAAACAAAAGCATATAAATCCGTAGGAAGTTTCATTACTATCGGCAATATGTTTCCGGGCGTTTGGGATTGGCAGTCTTTTTGGTCTATGACGGCATTCCTTTCTATAATTCTCGGAGTCGTAAACTTACTTCCCATACCGGCATTAGACGGCGGACACGTAGTCTTTGTTCTTTATGAAATAATTACCCGCAGAAAACCAAGCGATAAATTTATGGAATATGCACAAATTGCAGGATTTGTAATTTTAATTTCAATAATGGTATTAGCACTTAAAAACGATATTGTTAATTTTTTCTTTTAAAATTTCACTATATTTGCAATTCAATTAAAAACTAAAAGGTATGACACATTTATTTATAGTAGCAGGTATGATAGGACCGTGGCAAATTGTCCTTATTGTAATTATCGTATTACTTCTTTTCGGAGGTAAAAAAATTCCGGAATTAATGAGAGGACTCGGACAAGGTATGAAAGAATTTAAAAATGCAACTAAAGAGGATAAAAAAGAAGAGGAAATTAAAAGTGAAAAAGAAAACTCTGACAGCAACAGCTAATTTACAGTTTTTTAAAATACAATAAGCCGGGATAACCTCGGCTTTTTATTTTTTATATAAAACTTAAAATATTATCATATAATAAACCGTTAATTTTTGATAATATTAAAACTATTCGCAGATGAAGAAACATATATTTGTATTCGTAATAACAGCATACCTCTTTAGTTCCTGTGCAAAAGATTCAGAACCTTACGTTCCGGCATCTTCAGGTTCTCCGGGACATATTCTCATTATAATGGAAAAACAAAAGTGGAAATATGAACCCGGCAAAGTTGTAAGAGAAGCATTTAATCAACCGTATGAAATTTTACCTCAAAATGAACCGGTTTTTGATTATTCGCATATTCCGCCCGAAGCATACTCAAGCCTTCTGAATAAAAGCAGAAATATTTTAATTGCAAAAATTTCCGTAAACGTAAAAAAACCGGAAGTTCTGATAAGCAAAAACAAACATGCAAAACCGCAAATGATAATTACCGTAAAGGCACGAAACAGTGAAGAGTTTATAAAACTCTTTAAGAAAAATGCCGACAAAATAATATTTAGTTTCACAAAAGCAGAAAGAGAGCGACTTATTAAAGTTTACGGAGGTAAATTATCCGAAAAAAAAATCATACAAAAACTAAAAGAAAAACATAATATATATATGGCTGTCCCTCAAGGCTATACTCTTGATGTAGACAGCAACGACTTTGTTTGGATAAGCAGGGAAACGCCTTATTCAAGTCAAGGTCTGCTTATTTGGGAATACCCGTATACCGACACTTTGCAACTTACATTAGACAGTCTGCTGAAAAAACGGGATACAATTACCAAAACACACGTTCCCGGTCCGGCAGACAGTTCGTATATGACAACAGAAAGACTTGCAGAACCGATATTTAATGAATTTATTTTAAATAAAAAATATGCCGTAATAATCAAAGGTCTTTGGAAAATTACCGGAGCAAAAGGAGTTTTTATGGGTGGTCCTTTTGTTGAAATTACCGTTGTTGACGAAAAAAGAAACAGACTTATTACCGTTGACGGATACGTCTACGGAGGCAGAAAGAAAAAACGCGAACTTATGCGGCAGGTAGAAGCTGTTATTTACTCACTTAAAGTCGAATAAAATCAAACTCACAAAAAAATGGCAATTGTAAAAGAAGTAAGAGGATTCAATCCGAAATACGGTGCAAACTGTTTTTTTGCCGAAAATGCAGTTGTTATCGGTGATGTAATCATGGGTAACAACTGCAGCATTTGGTTCGGTGCCGTATTAAGAGGCGATGTAAACAGTATAAGATTAGGCAACTATGTAAACATACAAGATAATGCAAGCATACATACTCTTTACAAAAAATCAATAACCGTTATAGGAAATAACGTATCCGTAGGACATAATGCCGTTATCCACGGAGCCGAAATAAAAGACAATGTTCTTATAGGAATAGGTGCAATTATATTAGACCATGCAGTCATAGGCGAAAATTCAATAATTGCAGCCGGAGCATTGGTAAAGACAGGAACAATAGTTGAACCGAACAGCATATACGCAGGAGTTCCGGCAAAGAAAGTGAAAGATATCGCTCCCGAACAAAGCAAAGAAATGATTCAAAAAATTGCAAAAAACTATGAAATGTATGCTTCTTGGTATAAATAAATTATTCTTTATACTCATAATAACATTTATCGCCGGTTTGTCTTCATGCGAAGACGTTATTGACATAAAATTAAACAATACTGAACCCCGCATTGTAATTGAAGCAAAACTTTACGACCAACTTCTGCCGGCTACTGTATTAATAACAAAAACTTCCGATTTTTTTGATACGCTCACATACAATACCGTAAGCGGAGCAGAAGTTACAATTTCGGACAGCAACGGAAACATATTCAATATCACTGAAACAGATTCGGCAGGATTGTATCAGACAAATCTTTTCGGGGAAACCGGAAAAACATACACTCTGACTGTTAAAGCAGAAGGCGAAACCTATACGGCAACGGCAGAAATGAAACCTCCTCTTAAAATTGACTCTCTTGGCGCCAAATACAGAACAAATCCCCTGCCCTATCAAGACGACGGTTATGATATTATCTGTTACCTTAACGACTCCGCAAATTTGAATGAATATGCAAAATTAGACATATATAAAAA
>JALSMF010000063.1 GCA_026987795.1 Bacteroidales bacterium | reverse complement strand
ACCAGGTTATTCATGATGTTGCTTTGCAGAAATTAAACGTTGTATTTTGTCTTGACAGAGGCGGGCTTGTAGGCGACGACGGAGCTACACATCACGGAGCTTTTGATTTGGCATATATGCGAATTGTACCGAATATGATTGTTTCGGCACCTATGGATGAACCGGAATTAAGAAATATGATGTTCACCGCACAATTAAAAAATCAAGGACCGTTTTCAATACGTTATCCCAGAGGAAGCGGCGTTACTTCCGAGTGGAAAACAGAGATGAAAGAAATAGAAATAGGAACCGGTCGTATTATCAGAGAAGGAAGTGATATCGCAATTTTAAGCATAGGAGCAATAGGAAATTTAGTTACCGAATTAAAGGATAATTTTGAAAAAGAAAGTATAAACGTTGCCCACTACGATATGCGGTTTGTTAAGCCTTTAGACGAAAAACTTCTGCACCAAATATTTAAAAAGTTCGATAAAATAATAACATTAGAAGACGGAGTAATACAAGGAGGTTTCGGAAGTGCCGTTTTAGAATTTAAAAATGAATATAATTATACGTCAAAAGTAAAACGTCTCGGAATCCCTGATGAATTTATAGAACACGGAACTCAAAGAGAACTATACCGTATTTGCGGTTACGATACGGAAAGTATCTTTAAGACCGTAAAAAAAATGATAAAAAATGAATAACGACAAGCAACATAAATTAGACAAACGCTACCTGCGAATGGCTCATATTTGGGCTGAAAATTCCTACTGCGAAAGACGAAAAGTAGGTGCAATTATAGTTAAAGATAAAATGATTATCTCTGACGGCTACAACGGAACACCATCCGGTTTTGAAAATATCTGCGAAGACGAAAACAATATTACCAAGCCGTATGTTCTGCACGCCGAAGCAAATGCAATAACAAAAGTAGCAAAGTCACACAACAGCAGCAAAGGTTCTACGCTTTACGTTACAACATCTCCTTGTATGGAATGCTCAAAATTAATAATTCAGGCAGGGATAAAACGTGTTGTTTTTGATGAAAAATACAGAATAACTAACGGGCTTGACATTTTGGAAAGAGCCGGAGTAGAGCTTGTAAACATTAAAATTTCTTAATCTTAATAAAAAAACATAAATGGAATACAATAACTCAAAGAAAACAATATACACGCCCCTCATAATTGCAATTGTTTTAGTTGCAGGAATATTTATCGGAAGAAACTTATTTCCGCCGAATAACGGCAATATTGATTTTTCTTCCGTTATAAAAAGTTCATACAATAATAAAATAAGTGCCGTTTTACAGTTAATTGAAAACAACTATGTTGAAAATATTTCTGTCGACACCCTTACAGAGAAAGCCATTCCTCTGATTTTAAAAAATTTAGACCCTCACACCTCCTACCTCCCGCCGAAAGAAAATGACGAAGCTCACGAAAGTCTTGACGGAAGTTTTGACGGTATAGGAGTGCAGTTCAACATAAATAATGATACAGTTTTAATTGTAAGCACAATATCCGGAGGACCTTCTCAAAAAGCCGGTATCTTAGCCGGCGACCGCATAGTAACCGTTAACGATTCATTAATTGCAGGTGTAGGAATTACAAATGCCGGAGTTATGAAAGCACTTAAAGGTCAGGCAGGAACAACCGTAAAAATAGGAATAAAAAGAAAGAACATAAAAGACTTAATTTACTTTGATATCGTAAGAGACAAAATACCTCTTTACAGTGTTGATGTTTCCTATATGCTCAATAAAAATACAGGTTATATAAAAATAAGCAGGTTTGCCGGAACTACTTATAAAGAGTTTATTGAAGCTGCCGAAAAATTAAAAAATCTCGGAATGAAAAAATTAGTTCTCGATTTAAGAGACAACGGCGGCGGGTATCTCGGAGAAGCTGTAAACATTGCAGACGAATTTTTACCTGAAGGAAAAATGATTGTTTACACTAAAGGAGCTCACAGAAAACAAACCGAATATAAAGCTACAAACAAAAATAAATTAGTTGATATTGAATTAGCCGTTCTTATCAACTCATGGACAGCATCGGCAAGTGAAATACTTTCGGGCGCCGTTCAGGACAACGACAGAGGAGTAATTATAGGAAGACGTTCATTCGGAAAAGGTTTGGTTCAGGAAGAATTTGATTTTAAAGACCGCTCAGGTGTGAGGATTACTGTTGCCAGATATTATACTCCTGCCGGAAGATCTATACAAAAGCCTTATAAAAACGGTTATGCAGACTATTATTCAGATATTTACAAAAGAGCTGTTGACGGAGAATTACTGTCTGCAGACAGCACAAAATTTCCTGACAGCCTGAAATATACTACTCTCGGCGGAAAAACAGTTTACGGAGGAGGCGGAATTATGCCCGATTATTTTGTTCCGGTAGATACAACGGTGCTGACTGATTATTACCAAAAACTGACAAGTAAAGGCTTAATTTATAAATTTGCCTTAGATTATACCGATGATAACAGAAAAAAACTGCAAAGTTTTAAAACAGCCCGACAAATTAACGATTATCTGGAAAGTAAAGATATACTGAACGAATTTATAAAATATGCGGAAGATAACGGTGTCAGGAAAAACTCTTACGACTTAAAATATTCAAAAAACTTTATAAACACACGTTTAAAAGCATACATTGCCCGAAATATTTTAGATAATGAAGGGTTTTTTCCTATTATAAGAGAAATTGACGATGACCTGAAAAAAGCCGAGCAAATTTTGAATAATTCTAAATAGCAAATTATCAAAACAATCGTTTGAAAAAACAAAAATTATTATAACATTTGCGAAAATTTATATTTTGATAATTTAAAATTAAAAACTATGGCTTATTACATTAATCCTGATGAGTGTACCGCATGCGGTGCTTGTATTGACGAATGCCCTGTTGAAGCAATTTCTGAAGGTGCTGATTTTTACACAATTGACCCCGATTTATGCACAGATTGCGGGGCATGTGCCGATGTTTGTCCGGTTGAAGCAATTGCTCCTGCAGAATAAACAGAAAAGCAAGAACAAAAATAAAAAACCGGTTTTAAGCCGGTTTTTTATTTTTCTGTTAAGAGGTTAAATTTTAATCCCTATCACGGTTATATCGTCATTCTGAATTCTATCTCCCTGCCAACGATTCAAGGTTTTTAAAAGCCTGCTTCTTTGGATATTAAATTGCAGGTCTCCTATTTCTGCAAGCAAAGCCGTAAAATTCTTCTTCATAAATTTAGTATCGTTTTCTCCTCCGAATTGATCTCGGAAACCGTCTGTTGCGAGATAAAGTATGTCGCCTTTTCTCAGTTGAATTTTGTAATTTCTGAAATTTTTATCTTTTAACCTGTCGTAACGTTCGGCACTTATTGATAATTTATCGGCTTTTACTTCCGTCAGTTTGTTATTTCTTAAAATAAGTAAGTCTATTTTAGCACCGGCATATTCAAGTAACAATGTTTTCGGGTCGAAATTTATCACTGCCGTATCCATTCCGTCTTTTATGTCCTGTCCTTCTTCTCCGGAATGCCCTAATCTTTCGACAATTTCTTTTCTCATTTGCTCCAAAATAAAGGACGGCTTTGTTTCACCCATATTAATAAGGATGTTATTTATTATATCATAACCTATGAGCGACATTAAAACTCCGGGAACACCGTGCCCGGTACAATCTGCAAGGACAAAGATAATCTTTCCTTCTTTGGTTTTATAAGCATAATAAAAATCACCGCTGACTATTTCTTTGGGCCTGTATAACACAAATATATCACTAAACAAACCGTTAAGAAACAGCCTGTCCGGCAGTACAGATTTTTGTATCAGTTTTGCAGATTTTATGCTTTCTGTCAATATATCATTTTGTGCTTTAACTTCTTCAAGAGTTTCTTTAAGTCTGTCATTAATTGACTCTATTTCTGCTTTCTGGTTTTCAGCTAAGTCCTGTTGATTTTTAACATCTGCAGTTCGTGCTGCAATAATCTTTTCAAGATTTGCCTTTATGTTCTGAGTTTCTTCATACAAAGCTGCATTTTCAACAAGTCCTTTTATTTGGGGTCCCAACTCTTCCAAAACTCTGCTTTCATGCCTTGTAAAAACATTTTTACTTTTTCTTTCGAGATGTATTATTCCTTCGGTTTTTCCGGAAACAATTAACGGAACGGTAACAGAAGAGTTTATGTCATATTTACTGATGTATTCTTCGGGAAAATATTTATTGCCTGAAATTTTTGAAATTATTTTGCTTTTTCCGTCTTTTA
>JALSMF010000062.1 GCA_026987795.1 Bacteroidales bacterium | reverse complement strand
AATTATCGTAAAGTTAAATATAAATTATGTTAAAACAATCATTCCTCTTGTTACTGCTGTTTTTTGCAGTAGCTGTTAATGCTCAAAATTGGCAAACTGATATTGATGAGGCTAAAGCAATGGCTTCAGCCGAAAATAAAAAAATAGTTTTGGTTTTTCAAGGTTCAGACTGGTGTGCTCCCTGCATAAAATTAGAACGTGAAATATGGAGTTCCGATGAGTTTAAGAAATATGCGGAAAAACATTTTGTTATGCTTAAAGCTGATTTTCCGAGGCGAAAAAAAAATCAATTATCGGAAGAACAGCAAAAGAAAAATAATAAACTTGCAGAAAAATATAACCTGCACGGATATTTTCCTTTTGTAGTAGTATTAGATAAAGACGGGAATATTCTCGGAACAACGGGATATAAAAAAATGTCGCCCGAAGAATATATTAAATTATTATCTTCTTTTTAGATATTAAAAATAATTTCAATGATAAGGTATACGGCATTATTGTTATTATTTGTATCATCAATACAAGCACAACAGGTTTTCCATAAAAAAACAAAACTGATGGGAAGCCGGTTTGACCTCTATGTCGTATCAAAAGACTCTGTTGATGCAGAAAAATATTTTGACATTGCAGTTTCTGAGATTTTAAGGATAGAAAAAAAAATATCTTCTTGGGATAAAAATTCCGAAACTTCAAGAATAAATAAATATGCCGGTATTAAACCGGTAAAAGTCAGTAAAGAATTATTTGACTTAATAAAACGCTCCGTAGTTATTTCAGAACTTACCGAAGGAGCTTTCGATATTACCTATGCTTCTGCGGACAGGATATGGAAGTTTGACGGAACGATGAAAGCAATGCCTTCGAAAGAGGATATTAAAAAGGCTGTCTCAAAAGTAGGATACAAAAAAATTATTCTTAATGAAGAAAATCAAACGGTGTTTTTATCGGAAGAAGGAATGAAAATAGGTTTCGGAGCAATAGGAAAAGGATACGCTGCCGATAAAACAAAAGAGCTTTTAATTTCTAAAGGAGTAAAAGCCGGTATAATCAATGCTTCCGGAGATATGAATACGTGGGGAAAGCAGCCCGACGGTAAAGAATGGACGGTTGCCGTAACAAATCCGTTTAATAAAAATAAAGCATTTGCCTTATTGCCTATTACAAACGGAGCAGTAGTAACATCCGGAAATTACGAAAAATATGTTATTTTTGACGGTAAACGCTACACACACATAATAGACCCGAGAACAGGATATCCTGCAACGGGAGTTATAAGTGCTACTGTTTTTGCTCCGAAAGCAGAATTAGCAGATGCCTTGGCTACAGCTGCTTTTGTTACGGGAACAGATGTAGGAATTAATTTAATTAACCAGTTGCCGAATACGGAATGCATAATTATAGACGATAAAGGAGAAATATATACCTCCGATAACATTAAAATAAATAACGATGAAAAAACTAAATAAAATTACGGCAATTTTCATTTCACTAATATTTATTATCTCATCTTGTACTACAATTAAGGAATATGAGAAAGTAAACATTAATGACCCTGATATGAAATTGTCAAACTATAAATTTAAAAAATTTGAAACAACCTTTCAGGTTTACAGAGAAGGAGCTTCGGGAGCAAACGGGGGAAAATCCGGAGGAGGTTGCGGATGTAATTAACTGAAAAAACAGAGTATTTATGAGAAATATTATATTTTTATTGCTGATAATTTCTTGTTGCCGTTTCACTATGTCGGCACAAACCAAGCAAGATACCGTAAAAAAAACAACTTACAAAAAACGTGTTTTAGAAAGTGCTGAAATAAGTTTTTTAACAAGTTTATATACTCAAGACGGCAGTAATGCTGCAGTTACGGGAGGAATAGGAACGGAAGAACTTAAAAATTTTGCGAATAATATCAATGTAATGATACCGTTGAACGATGATGATGTTTTAACTGCAGATATAACAATTTCAGCATATTCATCTGCATCTTCAGGAAACTTAAACCCTTTTACGGGAGCTTCCGGCGATGATGATGACGATGATGAATACGGCTCAAACTTCAACGCGGCAGGACCGATTACCGGAACACCGTGGGTCGCTTCGTCCGGAGCATCAAATGAAGACGTTTGGGTAAGTCCGAGTTTGTCATATACTCACTCATCAGACGACAGAAATAAAATTTTTAATGCAGATATAAGTTTCGCTAATGAATATGATTATGTTTCTTTCGGAGCCGGCTTGGGATATTCTTATCTTTTTAATGAAAAAAATACAGAAATAGGAATAAATGCAAAAACTTATATTGATGCTTGGAGACCCGAATATCCTACAGAAATAAAAACTTACATTGAAAATAACGGAAATCTTAATGCTGATTTTTTTAGCGGTGTTGATATTTTGGACAGTCAAGGAACCCCGATTGATAAAAACGGAACATATATTTGGCAACCTTTAAAATCAAATTTAATTTCAGATAAAGGAAGAAATACATACTCAATATCATTGAATTTCTCTCAAATTTTAGGGAAAAAAGCACAGATAGCACTTTTTTCTGATTTGGTTTTACAAAAAGGATGGCTCGCAAATCCTATGCAAAGAGTTTATTTTAAGGATATTGACAATTTTTATATAGGGAATGCTTTAAGTATTGACAAATACACAAGCCCGGAAAATAAAGATGTATTTCAGTTAGCCGATGATATAGAACGTTTGCCCGATACAAGATTTAAAATTCCGATAGGAATGCAGTTTAACTACTTCATTAATGAATTTATTGTGGTCAGAACTTATTACAGATACTATTTTGATGACTGGGATATTAACTCTCAAACTTTTAATATTGAAATACCCTTAAAAATAGGAATGAAATACACCTTGTATCCTGCATACAGATTTTACACACAGACAGCGGCAAAATATTTTGCACCCTATGAGGAACACTTGTCAACGGAAGAATTTTATACATCTGATTACGATTTGTCGGAATTTAATGCATCACAGATAGGATTCGGACTTCAGTATAAAGATATTTTTACTGAAGCCAAAGTGTGGAAAGTCGGATTAAAAACATTAAATTTAAACTATGCCTATTATTACAGAAATTCAGGATTAAAAGCTCATATCATCACTTTCGGAGCTAAGTTTATAATAGATTAAAATTTGAATTTTTTATTTTGCAAATGCTTACTAAGCATATATAATAAAACCGCTTACGACAAAAACTTAAACCTTTTTTGCCTGACTTATATAAATTAAAAAGTAATATTCAGTTTTTTAGTGTAATTATATCCGATGTCAAAAGTTTCTTTTGCTTTTTTATTGCTGAAATAAGGCAAACCGTATAAAGAAGGGGGCTCTATCAAAATATCGCAATTTGAAATATCTGTTTTCCGGTTATGATAAGTCAGTATGTCAAAAATACGTCCGAGAACCTGCTTTGTATTTCTAAACTGCTTTTTATATTTCAGATGTATAAGATTTACACAAATTATTTTTTCACATTTTCCGAGTAAAGGTTTTACGGGCAGGTTATCAATAAGCCCTCCGTCAGTATAGCTTACTCCGTTTATTTCTGCAGGTTTAAATAAAAAAGGAACCGAAGCGGAAGCTGTTACGATATCAAGAATGTTACCCCTGTTTAAATACTCTGCTTTTCCTTCGTTTAAGTTAACAACACAAGCGTAAAACGGTATTTTTAAATCTTCCGTATTTTCAACTGTATAAGTTTTTTTTAAAATTTTTTGCAGATTTTTTAAATTAAAAAGTCCTTTTTTGAAAAAATTAAATTTAGTATATGCGAAGAAACTCTTACTTGTCATTAAACTGAATATGTCATCAGGTTTATGACCGTCAGCAATCAGAGAGCCGACAATTGCTCCGGCACTTGTTCCGGAAATTATATCCGGAAAAATACCTTTTTCATTTAATGCTTTTACGGCACCCAAATGTGCAAATCCTCTGGATCCGCCGCCGCTTAATACAAGCCCTGTTTTATACATTCTATATTTAGAACAAATTTTTTAAAAAATAAATAATGTCAAATTTAAGTAAAAAAAGTATATAAAAAACGTAAACAGTAAATCAAATGCCGTAATCCGGTAAATACTTCGTATTTTTGCATTAAAATAAAAGATATATGGCGGAAGCAAATTTTATTGATTACGTTAAAATACATTGTAAGTCAGGTAACGGAGGTGCAGGGTCGGTACATTTTTATCGAGATAAACGAACGACTAAAGGCGGTCCCGACGG
>JALSMF010000061.1 GCA_026987795.1 Bacteroidales bacterium | reverse complement strand
AACCTGTCGAAAGCCGTATATCGTTACTGAAAAAGAAACCGGCTTTGAACTCGAAATTGATAATGAATACATAATGTCGCCCAAAGATTTGTCAACGATTAATTTTATCGATAAAATATTGGATGCCGGCGTAAAAGTTTTAAAAATAGAAGGGCGGGCAAGACCTGCCGAGTATGTAAAAACGACTGTCGAATGTTATCGCGAAGCGGTGGATGCCGTGTATGAAAATATTTATACTGAAGAAAAAATACAAAATTGGACAAAGCGTCTTTCAACTGTTTTTAACAGAGGTTTTTGGGACGGTTATTATTTGGGCAGAAAATTGGGCGAATGGAGTAAAGACTACGGCTCAAAAGCAACAAAGCAAAAAGTTTTTGTCGGAAAAGTGAATAATTGGTTTTCAAAAATTCAAGTAGGAGAATTTTTAATACAATCCGGAGAACTTTCGGTTGATGACGAAATAATGATAACAGGACCGACAACCGGTGTTATACAAACAAAAGTTGACGAAATCCGTTTTGATGAAAAGCCGGTTAAAAAAGTAAAAAAAGGACAGGTTGTTTCAATTCCGATAAAAGAAAAAATACGGCGTTCCGATAAATTGTATAAAATTGTTGACGCCCTACAGCTAACAATATTATAAAATACCGGAAATCGTCTTATTCTAAAGCTGTTTAAAATGATAAAGAAATATAATTGTCCCGATGTATGCAGGTTTTTTCCTGTCTTTAATTTCTAATGTTGCACGCATTTCTGCTTTGCAGATACCTCTTAAATTTTGAACTTTCAAAACTTTTACTTTCAGGCGAACTTCATCGTTTACTCTTACGGCTTCATTGAATTTAAAATTGTCAATACCGTAATTTACCAGCATTTTAACATTGTTTGCCTCTATTATTTCATTCCAAAGAGGCGGTAAAATAGATAATGTTAAATAACCGTGAGCAATAGTAGAGCCGAATTGCGACTCTTTTTTTGCACGCTCTTCGTCAATATGTATCCATTGGTGGTCCATTGTCGCATCGGCAAATTTATTGATTTGCTCCTGCGTAATTTTCATATATCCGGAGTAATCCAGGGTTTTGCCTTCTAAAGCGGCAAATTCATCATAGTTATTTATAATTGTTTTAGCCATTTTCTTGATTTTTAAAAAGCCGAAAGTAGAAAAATATTCGGATTTATACAAAATTTAAAAATTTATTTAATTTTCCATGAGTCTCTTAATGAAACTGTTCTGTTAAAAATCAGTTTATTGCCTGTTGAATCCTTGTCAACACAAAAATACCCTAATCTTTCAAACTGAAACCGGTCTCCCGGCTTAGCATTCTTTATATAAGGTTCCGCTTTGCAGTTCTCGAGAATTGTTAAAGAGTCTGAGTTTATAAATTCGGTAAAATCTTTATCTTTATGTCCGTCGGGCGATTCGTCAGAAAACAGTCTGTCATATAAACGAACATTAACATCAACTGAATGTTTTGCAGAAACCCAGTGTAATGTTCCTTTTACTTTTCTGCCGTCAGGCGATTTTCCGCCTTTTGAAAGCGGATCGTAGGTACACAACAGCTCTGTAATATTTCCGTTCGCATCTTTTATTACTTCATTACATTTTATAAAATATGCATAACGCAAACGCACCTCTCCGCCGAGCTTCAATCTGAAAAATTTCCGACCGGCTTCTTCTTTAAAATCATCTTTTTCGATATATAAAGTTCTTGAAAACGGGACTTGTCGACTGCCCATACTTTCATCTTCCGGATTATTTACGGCAGATAAAAACTCTTCTCTTTCTTCCGGATAATTTGTAATGGTTACTTTAAGCGGGTTTAATATTGTCATAACACGCTGTGCAATTTTATTAAGATGCTCTCTGATACTGAATTCCAGTAAACCTACGTCAATTATATTTTCGCGTTTTGCCACACCCACTTTTTCAGCAAAAATTTTAAGTGCTTCCGGAGTATAACCCCTTCGGCGTAAACCGGAAATAGTCGGCATTCTCGGGTCGTCCCAGCCCGATACGTATTTTTTTTCGACTAATTCGGCAAGTTTACGCTTACTCATTACAGTATAGCTCAAATTTAAGCGGGCAAACTCAATTTGTCGCGGTCTGGTTTTGCCTTCTTCATAAATTCGGTCAAGAAACCAGTCATACAAAGGTCGGTGATTTTCAAACTCCAAAGTGCAGATTGAGTGTGTAATACCTTCGATATAGTCCGATTGTCCGTGCGTGAAATCATACATCGGATAAATGCACCATTTGTTTCCCGTACGGTGATGTTCGGCATGCTTTATTCGATACATAACCGGGTCTCGCATGTGCATGTTCGGCGAACTCATATCTATTTTTGCCCGCAACACTTTTTCGCCGTCTTTAAATTCGCCTTTTCGCATACGTTCAAATAAGTCTGTGTTTTCTTCAACCGAACGATTTCTGAACGGACTTTCAATTCCCGGCTTTGTCGGTGTTCCTCGCGTTGCCGAAATTTCTTCTCCGCTTTGGTCATCTACATAAGCAAAACCGCTCTTTATCAATTTCACAGCCCATTCGTAAAGCTGTTCAAAATAATCCGATGCATAATGCACGTCTCCGTGCCACTTATAACCGAGCCATTGCACATCTTCCAAAATAGAATCAACATATTCAACATCTTCTTTTACCGGATTGGTATCGTCAAAACGCAAATTTGTTTTTCCCTTATATTTTTCACCCAGTCCGAAATTTAAAATTATGGATTTTGCATGTCCGATATGCAAATAACCGTTCGGTTCGGGCGGAAATCGCGTAATAATTTCTTTATGCTTGCCGGTTTTTAAATCTTCCTCAACGATTTGTTCTATAAAATTCAGGGATTTTTTTTCTTCCGATGTTTCGGGAATATTTTTTTCAGTCATTATTCTGTCATAAAAATTATCCGGCAAAGATAAAATGAATTATTGTTTTTTAATACATTTGCAAACTGATTTTAATTTTTCGAAAAAGAAATGGGCTGTATTGAAATAGAAGGTATGGAGTTTTATGCTTATCACGGGCATTACGAAGAAGAACAAATTGTGGGAAACCGCTTTTTAATTGATTTAAAAATAGAAACCGATTGCCGTAAAGCCGCCGTAAGCGATGATATTGAAGATGCCGTAAATTATCAAACGGCATATAAGATTATAAAATCCGAAATGAAAAAAAAATCCAATTTGTTAGAAAATATTGCAGGAAGAATTTTAGATGCAATTTATGAAAAACTTGATAATTTGAAATCCGTTACGATAAAAGTTTCAAAAATGAATCCTCCGATGGGCGGAAAAATTAAAAAAGTAAGCGTTACAATGACCAGATAAAACAAAAATTATGAAAAACAATTTAACAATATACAACACCCTTACCCGCAAAAAAGAAAAATTTGAACCGATAAATCCGCCCTTTGTCGGAATGTATGTTTGCGGACCTACGGTTTACGGAGATGCACATCTCGGGCACGCTCGCCCTGCAATAACTTTCGATTTGCTTTTCAGATATTTAAAACAACTCGGATATAAAGTAAGATATGTCAGAAATATTACGGACGTAGGACATTTGGTAAACGATGCCGACGAAGGCGAAGACAAAATAGCAAAAAAAGCAAAACTCGACCAACTGGAACCGATGGAAATTGTTCAAAAATACACAAACAGTTATCATCGAAATATGGAACAACTCAACACTTTACCGCCGAGTATCGAACCGCACGCTTCCGGACATATTATCGAACAAGCCGAAATGGCAAAAAAAATTCTTAAAAACGGTTTTGCTTACGAAGTAAACGGGTCGGTGTATTTTGATGTTGAAAAGTATAATATTAAAAATAATTACGGAAAACTTTCCGGAAGGAAGTTAGAAGATTTAATGGCAAACACACGTGAACTTGCCGGACAAAGCGAAAAGAAAAATCCTTTCGATTTTGCTCTGTGGAAAAAAGCCGAGCCCGAACATATTATGCGTTGGCCCTCTGAATGGAGCGACGGTTTTCCGGGCTGGCATCTCGAATGCTCCGTTATGAGCACCAAATATCTCGGTGAAAAATTCGACATTCACGGCGGCGGACTCGACCTGCAATTTCCGCATCACGAATGCGAAATAGCACAATCAAAAGCAGCAACCGGCGAAGATGCCGTAAAATATTGGATGCACAACAACCTGATTACCATCGAAGGGCAAAAAATGAGCAAATCGCTCGGTAATTTTATAACGCTTGACGAAATGTTTTCCGGAAACAACGAT
>JALSMF010000060.1 GCA_026987795.1 Bacteroidales bacterium | reverse complement strand
TTTTTTGTGGTTATAAGCGGAAAACCATTTTGCAAATTAAATCGCATTTGGTGCCCGAAAACGCTGAGAGTTCCGGTTCCGGTTCTGTCCTCTTTTTTTATGCCTTCCGTTAAAACTCTGTCGAGCAGACTTAAATATTGTTGCATATTGATTAATATTTTACAATTCTTAATGTATCCAGGCTAAGCCTTATTTTAAGCCAATCCTGCAGTGTTCTCGTTTTTTTTCTTATGTAAGAGTTATAATATCCTTTTCTCCACTTTACCATAATTACGGGAAATGTATCATATTTTGCAGAATCGTTTAGTTCTATACTTCTTGCAAAAGCAAATTTTTCA
Organism: Bacteroidales bacterium; assembly: GCA_026987795.1. Classification (GTDB taxonomy): domain Bacteria; phylum Bacteroidota; class Bacteroidia; order Bacteroidales; family JAADGE01; genus JAADGE01. The sequence goes on along the minus strand of JALSMF010000060.1, from coordinate 3,922 downwards.
ATTTCCGGATATTGAACGGCAAGCTCTTTTTTTAATTTTTTAAGCGGAACGGTGTCCTTTTTTATCTTAATTATTTGATTTTCAAGAAAATTTATTTTTTCGTTTTTCCCTTCTATTATTTTTTCTTGTTTTTTATAAATATCTTCTAAAATATCAATTCGAAGTTTTTCTTTTACCTCATTTCCGAAACTGTTTATTTTGCTTACCAAGGTGTCTATATTGTTTTTTTCCTGATGAAAAATAAGGGCTGTTGAATCTGTAACTCTTATTGTATTTCCTTCGGCGGACAGCCCGTAAAGGGGCAGCTTGTCTTGCAGGTCCTTTATTTCCGGCTCTGACAAAGTATAGCCCGAAAAGTATATATTTATTTCAGAAACGGTATCTGTATAGCTTATTTGTTTGAAGATTATGTTTGACCTGTAATCTCTCAGGTTTTCTTTTATAAAGCTGTTTGCTCTTCGGTTAAATCTGGCTTCTTTTATAACACCCCAAAAGATTTGTGCACTCGGTAATATTATTAATAAAACAAAAATAAATACGTATGACTTAATTCTTTTTTCTTTTTCCGGACTTACATAGTTCATTTGGGGAAATCTCAAGTATTTTACCGCCAAAAAAGTTGTAAGACTTATAAAAACGGAATTTATAAAAAACAGATATAAAGCTCCCGTTAAGAAGTTCATTTGCAGGGTTGCCAGTCCGTAGCCTGCCGTGCATAACGGAGGCATAAGAGCTGTTGCAATAGCCACACCCGGAATAACGTTTGATTTTTCTTCTCCTGAAACAGCAATTATTCCCGCCATTCCCCCGAAAATACCGATAAAAACATCCAGCAGGGTCGGTCGGCTTCTTGCTAAAAGCTCTGAAGATGCTTCTTTAAGCGGGCTCAGAAGAAAATAAATAGTTGATGCTAAGATAGAAACGATAATAGAGATAAAGAAAAACTTTAATGATTTTTTCAGCATCGCCCAGTCGTTTGTTCCCACAGAAAGTCCCACCCCCAGTATTGGTCCCATCAGAGGAGATATGAGCATTGCTCCGATGACTACCGGGACAGAATTTTGATTAAGTCCGAGCGAAGCAATAAAAATTGAGGCAATTAAAATCCAAATGCTTCTTCCTTTAAATTCAATGTCTCTCTGAATAAATTCAATGGTTTTCAACCTGTTTGTTCCGTCTTTTATACTGAAGATTTCAATAAAAAAGCTTGACAGAGAAGAAAAAAATCCGGATTTTTTATTTGATTTTTCCTGAGAACCTTTATCCATTCGGCATAATTATTTTCGTAAAAATATAATCATAAAATAAAACTTACAAATTAATATTTTCTCCGGCTTTAAGATATAAAAAACCCGTAACGCCGAAAACGATACGAGTTTCTCTTTTTTTCTGAAAAATCTACATTAATTCAACAACAACAGCAGAGGCTCCGCCTCCTCCGTTACACAATCCCGCAACGCCGTATTTTCCTCCGTTTTGTTTTAATACATTTATGAGAGTTACAATAATTCTTGCGCCGGATGCTCCGAGCGGATGCCCTAAAGAGATACCTCCGCCGTTTACGTTAACTTTTGCCTCTTCTAAGCCTAACTCTTTAATTGCAGCCAAAGCGACAACTGCAAAAGCTTCATTAATTTCATAAAAATCTATGTCTTCCTGTTTTAATCCGGCTTTCTTTATTGCTTTAGGGATAGCCTTAACCGGTGCTGTGGTAAACCATTCCGGAGCCTGTGCCGCATCACCGTATCCTGTAAGCTTTGCAATCGGCTTAATTCCGAGTTTTTCTGCTTTTTCTTTACTCATTAATATTAAAGCTGCGGCACCGTCATTGATTGTTGAAGCATTTGCAGCGGTAACGGTTCCCTCTTTTTCAAAAACAGGTCTTAAAGACGGTATCTTTTCAAATTTTACATTTGTATATTCTTCGTCTGTATCTATAGTAACTTCTCCTTTTCTGGTTTTTACTTTAACAGGAACTATTTCTTCTTTGAATCTGCCTTCTTCAACAGCGGAAGCAGAACGTTTATATGACTGAACGGCATATCTGTCTTGCTCTTCTCTGCTTATTTTCAGTTCTCTTGCACAAAGCTCGGCAGCACTCCCCATATGATAGTTATTATAAACATCCCACAACCCGTCTTTTATCATTCCGTCAACCAACTTGCCGTCTCCAAGTTTTATTCCGTTTCTTACCCCCGGGACATAGTGCGGAACCCTTGACATATTTTCGGTTCCTCCGGCAACTACTACATCATTGTCTCCCAGCATAATGGTTTGGGCTCCCAGCATTACAGACTTCATTCCTGAAGAACAGACTTTGTTTACGGTTGTACACGGGACGTTGTTCGGAATGCCGGCAAATAATGCAGCCTGGCGGGCAGGAGCCTGTCCAAGGTTTGCAGAAAGAACATTTCCCAAAAAAACTTCATCAATATCCTGAGGGTTGATTTCGGCTTTTTCAATTGCACCCTTAATGGCTGCAGAACCAAGTTTTGTTGCCGAAATACCGGACAAAGAACCTCCGAAGCTGCCTATCGGTGTTCTGACGGCAGATACTATATAAACTTCTTTCATTTTTTCTTTTTTTTGTATGGTTAATATCTGTTTTAGCTGAAAGCGAATATAGTTAAATTTTACAAATTAAGAAAAATTAATATTTAACTTAATGCAAAACAAGGCTTGTTTAAGCATAAGCGGACTAAAAGTGTTATTAAACATTACAGGAAAACAGCTTTTTTATAAAATGACTTAAAATATTCCCTGTTTTTTTCTAATTTTGAAAGTCTTTACTTTAACAAAAAAATAAAATTATGTACGGAAAAATAAAGGATTATTTAATTTCGGAAATAAAAGCAATAAAAGATGCCGGTTTGTATAAAAATGAAAGAATTATAACAACACCGCAAGGAGCAGAAATAACCTTGTCCGACGGTTCAAGAGTTATTAATTTTTGTGCAAATAATTATCTTGGACTTTCTTCTCATCCGAAAGTAATAGCTGCCGCTAAAAGAGCTTTAGACACACATGGTTACGGCATGTCTTCCGTGAGATTTATTTGCGGAACACAGGACATTCATAAAAAGCTTGAGGAAAAAACAGCAGAATTTTTCGGAACTGAAGATACTATTTTATATGCTGCAGCATTCGATGCTAACGGCGGAGTTTTTGAACCGCTGTTTACAAAGGAAGATGCAATTATATCCGATGAACTGAATCATGCTTCTATTATTGACGGTGTCAGGCTTTGCAAAGCGGCAAGGTACCGTTACAAACACAGCGATACGGAAGACCTTGAATGTCAGCTGAAAATTGCACAAGCACAGAGATTCAGAATAATTGTAACTGACGGAGTGTTTTCAATGGACGGAGATATTGCCAAGTTAAATGAAATTTGTGATTTAGCTGAAAAATATGATGCCTTAGTAATGGTTGATGACAGCCATGCTTCAGGTTTTATCGGAAAAACCGGAAGAGGGACACACGAATATCACAATGTAATGAGCAGGGTTGATATTATAACAAGCACGCTGGGAAAAGCTCTCGGAGGTGCGATGGGCGGGTTTACAACCGGAAAAAAAGAGATAATAGATATGCTGCGTCAAAGGTCAAGACCATACCTGTTTTCAAACTCTTTGTCTCCGGTTATTGTCGGAGCAGCTTTGGAGGTTTTTAACGTTCTTACCGAATCTACGGAGTTAAGAGACAAAGTTATCGGAAATGCCGAATATTTCAAGGATAAAATGGAAAAAGCCGGTTTTGTAATCAAACCTTCTGATTCTGCAATTGTTGCACTTATGCTTTTTAATGCTAAACTTTCACAGGATTTTGCAGCAAAACTTTTAGATGAAGGTATTTATGTCATAGGATTTTATTATCCGGTAGTGGCAAAAGGTCAGGCTCGGATCAGAATACAACTTTCGGC
>JALSMF010000059.1 GCA_026987795.1 Bacteroidales bacterium | reverse complement strand
CTTTGTTTTCCAAAATTGCCTGAACGGCATATTCTAAAGCTGTTTTAAAATTGTCTGTTGTTGCCCAAAGTTCTTCAAAGTTAGCATGACGAATAATAATAACAAATTTTTTCATTTTTTTTAAGTTTTACAATTTAGTTTTTCGGAAAAATGAGAGAGGCAGGTAACTACAGGGGCTGAGGTTTGGGTTTTCTGCCTTTCCCGATTGTAAATTTTATTACACTTAACTTCTAATTTCACCCGAAGCAAGTTCAATAATGTATTCTTGCCCGTTTATAACTAAATTTACGGTTCCGTCTCCTTTATAAATAACAGTACCGGTAAACGAGAATTCTGCACCTTCGGAAGTTTTTCCTTTTATTGTAAGTTCTCCGCTGCCTTCCGTCAGTAAATAGTCTGATTTTCGGATTTTTATATTGTTGAATGTTAAAATAACGGTTGCGGAAACAGATTTTTTCTCTTGTTTTTTTACTGTTTGGTTTCCCGTTCTTGTAACATTTCCGTTGATAAGGTAATAATCTTGATTTTGTTCGAGTCCGGTAAGAACAATTTCGCCGTTTGAATTGTCTTCGGAATAAAGATGCAATGATTCGAATTTGCCTTCGGTATCGTAGTTTATGAAGTATTCAAAGCGGTGTGTGCTTGCGTTGTATTGCATACCGTATTGATAGTGAAAACTGTAGCTAAAAGTTATTCGTCCGGTGTCTTTCGAAACAATAAAAGTTGTATCGTAAGTTCCGGATATTTTTTCCGTTAAGGTGTCGTTAATAATTGTTTCGGAATATTTTGCGGCATCTTCAAATTGAGACGAACTGCCGCCGTTACCGGAGCTTAATGATGCGGCTGCAATTTCTGCTGCTTCGTCGGTTGAGAGATTGTTTGTTTCTGCAATTTGCTCTTTTTTACAACTGAAAAAGATGCTTAAAATAATAATTCCGCTTACATAAAAGAATGCTTTTTTCATAATTAATAATTTTTTAATTGTTTATAATTTTGTTTTACCGAAATCCTTTTTTTGATTTCTTGCAGGCAAAACTATTATGAAAAAAGATGCCGGTCGTCCCGACTTATAATGTGGGACTTATTTTTAGGAAAGAAAGCGTCCCAAATAAAAACGGGACTTGTAATTTGCTGAAATACTTATGGTTGGGAGTTTGTTCTTTTTTGATATTCCGAAGGGGTAACACCGGTAAAATTTCTAAAAATACGATTAAAAGAACTTTTTGAGTTAAATCCGCACTCGTAGGCAATACCGAGAAGCGTATAATTTTTATTTACGGAAAGTTGTTTTTTTACTTCTTCAACCCGGTATTCGTTTATAAAATCAAAAAAGTTCTTATGCAAATGTTCGTTTATAATATTTGATAGGCGATGCGGCTGAACGGATATTTTGTCGGCTAATTGTTTAAGTGTTAATTTGCTTTCCAAATAGGGTTTTTCTTTTTGCATAAAAGAAATAAGCTTTTCAAGAATTTGTTTTGCTTCGTTTTCGGGAATTACCGGTTTTACTGCTCCGTTTTTTTCTTTTCCCGAATTTCCGATATTTTCGTTTATTCTTGCGGAAAGAAAAATATTTGTTCGCAGAAATCCGAAATAACCGAGTATAAAAATGGCAATTGAAACCGAAATAAGGATAATGTCCTGAATGTTAATAATGTTATGCATATTTTTGAACAGCAAAGCAAATACGCTGAGAATAAACCATACGGCAGCAATAATAATAATCAGATTTTTCAGCCAATTAAAATCAATATTTTCAGTATAGGAATATTGAGATTGTATTTTTTTTCTGAATTTTTTTATTTTTAAAAAGGATTTGACTATATAAAAAAAAGCAAGAATTGTCGTAAGCGGAAAAAATATAAGTATTATTCTGTAATACGGATATTCGTACAAATTAAAAGCTGTTTTATTTTCCGAATTAAAATCGATAAGAAAATGAAATGCAATAAGAAAAAGTATTGCAGGAATAAAATTAAGAAGATATACCGGTTTAAATTTCTTGTCCGTTTTTACAACCGCATTTACATAAAGGAACAGAAAAGGGCTTTGAATCAGCAACAAAGGAATATTAATAATCATCAAATAAGTGGGAATACTTTTCGAATGATTTAAAATAAGCGAATAATTATCGTAATTTATGAAATATAAAAAAAGCGGAATGCCGGTTATAATAAGCCAAAAAGCCAGAATATAATCGGCGGTAATTTTATTTTTTTTAGAAAACAGCAGAATTGCAAGAAAAAGAGCTTGTACCGCTCCGACTAAAAAAACGGCTTTCATCACAATCGTTTAGCTTTTGTTTTTTTCGTATGTTAATACTTCACCGGTCAGGCGATTTTGAATTTGAAAACTTTTATTCGTAAGTTCCAAAATTTCAAATTTAACGTCTTCATTTGTGTTGGTATAATGAAAGAAAATGTATCGTCCGCCTTCTTCTATCCAAAATCTGAAAGGATTTGACAATTCGGGGGCATCGAAAAGAAGAGTTTTTGTGCCGCTTATTTCAAACGAATCATCATTATTATCCGTATTTATCCATAGTCCTTGTAATAAATCGTATTGTTTTTTATATTTTACTTTTGTCTCGTAATATTTTTTATATTCTTCAGACAATTCGAGATAATCAAGCGGTTTGTCTAAAACCGACATTCCTTTTTCAAGATGTCTGATGATATTTCCGTTTTTATAATAAGTGCGTTCTTCGTAAATTGTCTCGGTATCAACGACTTTGCCCCCGGGTATTTTTGTAAATTCGTCTTCTTTTCTGTAAACAAAAATCAATTGATTATTTTTAAAGTAATATTCGGTAGTATAAAGATTGACGGAAGCCGCATCACTTTCAATAATTTTATATAAGTTTCCGTTTTTGTAATATACTTCCAGCTCGCATCCTTCGCTAGGGATTTCATCGGTAAATTCTTCATTTTCAAAAACAACTTTCTGAAAATCTTTTTGGCTGTTTATAAACTTAAACTGAGTTCTTATTTCCTGTATATTTTGCTCAAGAGTTTGTGCATCAGAATTTAGAAAAACAACCGTAATAAACAAAAATAAAAATAAAGATTTCATAATTTTACAATTTTAGTAATTAAACTCAAAATTAATATTATTAAAAAACATTAAAAACTATTTTTGATGAATTTTTTATAAAACAACATAGTGTTATGTTAGTTTTCGGTAAAATAAAGACACCTTTAGGCAAAATGTCGGCTTTTGTTTCAGATGAGGGATTAAGTTTGCTGGAATTCTGTGACAGGAAGAAATATGACCGGCAAATATCCGGTTTAAAAAGATATTTTAAAACAGAAATTTCGGAAAGTGAGCATCCGCTGCTTATTCAAATTCAGAATCAATTGAATGAATATTTTGAGAAAAAACGATTTATTTTTGATATTCCTTTAAATTTTGCGGGAACAAATTTTCAAAAATCCGTATGGGAGGCATTACTTGAGATTCCTTACGGAAGTACTGTTTCATATTCCGATGTTGCTCAAAAAACGGGGAATCCTGAAGCTGTTCGGGCGGTTGCCGGGGCAACGGGAGCAAACAAAATTGCAATAATCGTCCCTTGCCATCGCGTAATAGGGAAAAACGGCACACTTATCGGTTATGCCGGAGGTTTAGGCAGAAAAAAATATCTGCTTGATATTGAGAATCAGCAAAAGAAAAATATCAAAAAATAAATGTTACGCCGAATCTTCCTCCTGAATATTTATAAATATAGTCCGGGACGTATATGTTATCTGCATTAAATTTACCTGATGAGATATCTCCGGCAAACCAAAATTTTGTAGTAAAACCGTAATTATTAATGTTTATTCCGGTTTGAAAACGAATTCCGACAGTATTAGCATCTAAAAAACTTATATGTTGGTATTGAGGACCTAAGCCTATAAATGCCGAATGGTTTCCTGTTTTGTTTAGTTTTATGTGATAGTTGAGAAGAAAAGAAACCGTAAATCTGTTAAGAGCTGTTTTTTCTGTTTGCCGGATAGTATCTCCGTAGGGTGTAACAGAGTCAACAGGAATTTCGGCTATATTCAGTCCGTCTTCAATAATAGCCTGAAGTTCAAGTTTTTTATTGAAACGGTAAAATAAACTTGCATTTAGAGATACAGGAATAAGCTTTATCGATATAGTGTCAGGTATTCTTTCCGGAGTTAAAACCCTGAATTCTGATTTTCCCGCAGCAATACCGATACCGTATCTGAAAGTTTTATATTTTGCCGGAGTTAATTTTACATTAATTGTATTAAATTCTTTTATCT
>JALSMF010000058.1 GCA_026987795.1 Bacteroidales bacterium | reverse complement strand
TCCGCAAGGAACCGTTATAACACCCGAAATAATTGAAAAAAATATAGGAATAAGTAAAGACTTCAATAATTTTGAACTGCAAAACGCTCTCACAAATCGTGATATTTTAAAAGCCAACCGTATTATTCGGCATTTTGCAAAAAACCCAAAAGAAAACCCTTTAACCCTTACAATTATAACCCTGTTTTCCTATTTCTCAAAAATACTGACATATCACTACCTGAAAGACAAAAGCAACAACAATGTTGCGTCAGCCCTCAAAATAAACCCGTTTTTTGTTAAAGATTATGCCAAAGCGGCAAAAACATACAACATAAAAAAAACAGTTTTTGTAATATCAATCCTGCGGGAATACGATATGAAGTCAAAAGGTTATAACAATGCAAACACAACACACGAAGATTTATTAAAAGAACTAATTTTTAAAATTTTGCATTAAATATCTTTCATTTTTATATCTTTGCACTCCTTTAAATTTCAGACAAAGATATGTATATAATATTATTTTTGATTATCATTACCTCGGCAGTATCCGTTTTGGCATTTAATAATTACGAACTGTTCAACAAACTTAAATTCAATGCATATTTAGTTTGGAATAAAAAACAATATCTCCGATTACTCTCGCACGCATTAGTACACGGCAGCTGGATGCACCTTATTGTCAATATGTACGTATTATGGATATTCGGAGAGTTTGTCGAAAATGCCTTTATCCGAATATTTCCGTCAGGAATGTTCCTGTTTATATTAATGTATTTGCTGTCAATACCGTTTTCAACGCTGCCTGCTTTATTAAAAAATAAAAACAATCATTATTACAATGCCGTAGGAGCATCAGGAGCCGTTTCGGCAATAGTTTTTACGGCAATACTCTTACAACCGAAAATGAGTCTGTTTATAATATTCATACCTATACCGATTCCTGCATATATTTTCGGAGCATTATACCTCACCTATTCTTATTTTATGAGCAAAAGAGGCAAAGACGGCATTGCCCACGATGCCCATTTTGCAGGGTCTGTTTTCGGTTTTACGTTCCCGATTATTTTAAATCCCGCTTTATTTCTGAATTTTATTCAACAAATAATAAATTAAAAATATGAAAACAAAAAAAATAGTTATAGCACTAGGCGGAAACGCCTTACTAAGAGGCAACCAAGCCGGCACCATCGAAGAACAAGAACAAAACACATACGACACATTAATGAATATAATTCCTTTTATAAAAGAAGGACACAAAATCGTATTAAGTCACGGAAACGGACCTCAGGTAGGCAATATTTTAATGCGGAACGATGCCGGAGAAACAATGTATAACATTCCTCAAATGCCTTTGGATATTTGCGTTGCCGACTCGCAGGGAGGCATAGGATATATGATAGAAAGAGTTCTGAGGAACATATTCATACAAGAAGGAATTGAAAAAGATATAGTAACATTAGTATCGCAAGTTGCCGTAGATAAAAACGACCCGGCATTTAAAAACCCGACCAAACCGGTAGGAAAAATTTACGATAAAGAAACTGCAGACAAGCTTTCTTCCGAAAAAGGATGGATTTTTAAACCCACACCCAAAAAAGCAGGCGGATGGCGGCGAGTTGTCCCCTCTCCTGAACCTCTTGATATTTTCAACATTAAAACAATCGAGAATATTACCGACAACGGAGCAATTGTTATAGCTTCAGGCGGAGGTGGCATACCCGTATATATTGATGAAAACAAAAAAGTAAAACCCACCGAAGCAGTTATCGATAAAGACAAAGCATCTGCACTTTTAGCATCAAAAATTAATGCCGATGAATTTTATATACTGACAGACGTGCCTTACGTCTATATAAACTTTAACGAACCCGACCAAAAAAAACTCGACTTTCTTAACCGTGAAGATGCCCTTAAATATATGGCAGAAGGAAAATTCGGCGAAGGGAATATGGCTCCTAAAATAAGAGCATGCCTGAACTTTATAGAAAAAGGCGGAAAAAAAAGCATAATAACCGAAGCTACAAAACTTACCGACAAATCATACGGAACAAAAATAACTTTAGAATACGAAGATTAACTAATCTCAAAATATCACAATTGAGCTCTCGGATAATTTCTGCTTTCAGGCATAAAACTCTTTTTTGTAAAATTTAAAAAAATGTCATTTTTACATAATATACGAGAAATTTTACAAAGTTGAAAACTTTAATTGTATTAACAGGGCCTACAGCTGTAGGAAAAACGGACTTAAGCATTGAACTTGCCCAAAAGCTTAATTGTGATATTATTTCTGCAGACTCCAGACAAATTTACAAAGAACTGAAAATAGGCGTAGCCCGACCCTCCGATAACAATTTGTCAATAGTAAAGCACTATATGATTGCCGAAAAATCAATACACGAATATTACAGTGCCGGAAAATACGAACTTGAAGTAATTCATATTCTGAAAAATATATTTAAAACTAAAAGCACCGCAATACTTACAGGCGGCTCCGGAATGTATATTGATGCCGTTTGCAAAGGTATTGATGCCCTGCCCGATGCCGACCCTGAAATAAGAAAATATCTTACCCAAAAACTTAATAACGAAGGAATCGAAAGCTTACGTTTCGACCTCAGACGATTAGATCCCGAACATTACGAAATCGTAGACCTGAATAATCCTAAACGTGTTTTAAGAGCTGTAGAAATTTGTATTCAGACAGGAAAAACCTATACCTCATTTCTTTTGAACAAAAATAAAAAAAGAGATTTTCGTATTCTGAAAATAGGATTAAAAAGAGACAGAGAAAAGTTGTATGAACGCATTAACAAGCGTGTTGACATAATGATTGAAATCGGTCTTATTGAAGAAGCAAAACGCTTACTTAAGTATAAAAATCTTAACTCACTTAATACTGTCGGATATAAAGAATTATTTGCTTATTTTGAACACAAGTATAATTTAAGCGAAGCCGTAAGACTTATAAAACGCAATACTCGCAGATATGCAAAAAGACAAATGACTTGGTTTAATCGTGATGAAGATTATATTTGGTTTAACCCTGACGACAAGCAACTCATTATTGAACATACGGAAAAAATCTGCAAAGAAAATAAGCCGACTACATAGGCAACTACATTTATGAAAACAGACAACTGAAATACATTCTTACCGACTACGGCAAAATAAACATCAACATAACCGGCAACGACACACTGCTGACTCGACAATACAACATCTCAGACCATCCGTCAGCAGACGGACAAGCTATCGGCAACATACGCGTAACCTTCGACCAAAACGGAAACTTTCAACTTTTCCCTTTCAACTTTCGTCTTAAATTCGTACCTTTACAACGGAAAAGAATTACAAAACGATTTTGGTTTGGATTGGTACGATTACGGGGCGAGATTTTATGATGTGCAGTTGGGGAGATGGCATGTGGTTGACCTATTAGCTGAAAAGTATTCTTCATATTCAACATATTGTTATACTGGTAATAATCCAATCAGATGTTTTGATGTTGATGGAAGGTATTTTGATGATAAAAATGAAAAAAATGCCGGAAGAATTGAAAGAAGGGCTAATAAGAGAGCAAGTAAGTTAGAACGTAAAGCTGATAGAAAAGATAAGAGATGGGAGAATAGCGGTGATTTACGTGACAGAGTTGCAGAACTCAGACAATCTGCAACTTATGTTAATGATATGAAAAATGATGCAGATAAAGAATATAGATATGCAGAGGTTAATTCAAGGGCAGCAAGAAATAATAACGTAAATGCTCCAACTGCAAAGGAAATTGGAACAAACAATAACGGAGATAATGTAATAACAATGTTTGTAGTATGCTTCGCTTCACCCATTTGTTAAGACAACTTCATATTCACAGATAAAACATAGGTAAAACATTTGCCTGCAAATTTATGTTTTTTTGGCGAATATGTCAAATATGAGAAAAGTGTTTTTTCATATAAAACCTCTTAAAACACAGAAAAGGCAGTATTTTCCTTGAATACTGCCTTTTTCACTTTAAATTTGCCGTGACCCCGGCGGGACTAATTACTCTGCTCTTCTTTACTTTGTATTTCCTTTTTATTCCTGTCTATCAACTATATAGTATTTTTATTGCAGCAACTAAAAGCAAATATATGTAAGAAAAAGCAACATTTGTTGTACCAATTGTTGTACCATTGAATTATTTTTATTATCTTTATACTAGCAAATTACAAATCCCAAGTACTATGTCATCAGTAAAAATCATTCTCAAAAAAAACAAGATTAATTCAAAAGGTGAAGCACCTTTAT
>JALSMF010000057.1 GCA_026987795.1 Bacteroidales bacterium | reverse complement strand
TGTCAAAATTTATTGTAATTAAATTAAAATCGGACGAAGGGTTTGAAATTGATGTGGTAAATACGTAATATTTAACAGTTGTTCCTTCGGGCTGTGCCGGAATAACTGCCGTTCCTGAAGTTCCCGTAAAATTGCAGGCAACAATTGAAGAACTTGACCAGCTGTCTGTTGTATATCTTAAATATATGTTTTCTGACGGTATGTTGTCGGTTGTAACGGTAACCGTTACGTCTTGTAATGTACTCGGAACGGAAATATCTTGTGAAATACTTGTAATTGAGACGGGTGCTGCATTTAATTCCATAAAAATTGCACGGGTATTTGTGTATCCGATATTTTCCCAGTTCATAACATAGAATTTGCCGTCATTGAGAGTAATTGTGTTATTATTTGTTCCGTTTAAAATAAGGTTTATAATTGTATTCGGTGTAAAATTGCCGTCAGCCCATTTATTTTGCCAGTAATTTGTTGAAGGACCACTTGTAAACAGGAATTCATATGCACCTGCCGAAATGTCGGAGGGTGTTGAAAAAACGGTTTGATAAATATTAAAATCGGGAATTAAACTTATATTTCCGCCGGCTTGCGTTGAGCTTGCAAATACAATATTTGTCGGCGGATTATTCCAACTGTCCCAACTTCCGGGGATATTTAATCCTTCGGGGTCGTATATTTGGGAAACGGCTGTTTGATGTAAAAATGACATCAAAAAAAGAAGATATAGTGTAATTTTTCTCACAAGTATTATTTTTTATTAATTTTCAGTTAATTCAACTGTATTATGCAGGTAAAGATAGTTAAATAACTGTTAATTTGTATCATTACCGTTCTGAATTTACTGCAAACGTATCCGCAATCGTTTGCGAATACGTTCAGTAAAAAAGCCCGTATAAATACGAGCTTTTAATTAAATATTAAATTTGTTGTGAGTTTTACTGAACAATGATTTTTCTTATTTCATTTGTTTCAAATTTTACAAAATACATTCCTTTTGCAAAACCGGTTAAGTCTATTTGGTTACTTTTTCCGGACAGGACAACTTTTCCGGCAATGTTCATTACCCGAAAATTCAAATCTGAATTTAAATAGAAGATACCTGTTGAAGGATTAGGAGAAATTGTTAAATTTGTTGAGTTAATGTGATTAACTGATGATGCAACAGCGTGAGAATTTACGTCTCCGAATTTATCATCAACCGTAACAACTGTTTTTGCAACAACAGGAATGGTTAAGGTTCTGTTAGGATCTCCTGACCATTCTCCGTTATCCCATGTAGCACCTGCAGCAGTGGCTTTAAAGTACTTATAGTTATAAGTGCCGTCTGCTACGTTAGAGAGTGTCAGCGTATAGATACCGTCGTTGTCATCATCTGACATTTTTGTTTGTTGATCCGTTCCGGGCATTTGCCAAGCCGGGTCAAAGATATCTCCGGCCATATATACCGAATCAACTGCAGGGTCGAACCAACCGCTGGTAATAGTATCGTTCAAGTCAACGTTGAAAGTTACGGTTGTTTGTGCGAAAGTTTGTGATGCTGTGAACAATACAAACAGTAAAGTAAATAATCTTTTCATAATGATATTTTTTTAAATGTTTATAAATTAATTCTTTTTACAAATTTAAGAAGAAAAATCGTATAATAAAACTGTTTGATGTTAAAATTATTTGCAAACGATTGCATTAGAAAGTTAAATGAATATTGCAAAAAGCATATAAAGATGCAAAAGTCGTTATATCTAAATAATATTCTTGTTTTTAGGATTTTAGACACATATTTATCTATAAAACATTACAAAATGTCGTACATGACAGACTTTGACTTTTTTAAAACAACAGGCTTATTAACAATTAATTAACATTTATTAGGCGTTATAGTTTTGATTATTAGATGTTTGCTGATTATCGATTTTTTTTTTATTTTTTTTCGGAAATTAAACTGTTGAAAATTATATCAATATAATATAATTGAAAAAAGCAACAGATATCATATTTTTTTTAATGAAAATATTTTTTCAAATTTACATTCCCGAAAAATTAAAAAAGTATCAACTAAAATAAGTTTAAGTAAGTAAAATGAATAAAAACCATAAAGAAATCTGGCATAACTGTTTAAGCATAATTAAAGATAATCTTCCGGAAGTTACGTTTAATACATGGTTTAAGCCTATAAAACCGGAAAAACTTGAAGGTAATGTGTTGACGATTAATGTCCCGAGTCAGTTTTTTTATGAGTTTTTAGAAGAACATTATATAGACCTGCTTAAGAAAGTTCTTAAAAAAGAGTTGGGGAGCAATGCCAAATTAAAGTACAGCATTGTAATAGATAACTCAAATTACACAAATTCTAAGGTTCTGTATCCGGGAAATAACGGAGCAAATCTTACTAACCCTTCAGTTAAAGTTCCTTTAAAAACAAACAGCCCTATCCATCCGGATCTTTTACCCGGTATCAAAAAAGTTCATGTTGATTCCCATTTAAATAATAATTATTGTTTTGACAACTTAGTTGTAGGGAAATGTAATAACATAGCGGTAGCTGCAGGTAAAATGATTGGGTCTCAGCCCGGGAATAATCCTTATAATCCGATGTTTATATGGGGAAAATCCGGAATGGGGAAGACACATTTAGCTCAAGCTGTAGGAATTGAAGTAAAAGAAAATTTCGGAGAAAAGAAAATAGTTCTTTATGTTTCGGCAAGAAGGTTTGAATTACAGTTTACAAATTCAGCAAGAAAAAATACAAGAAATGATTTTTTGCATTTTTATCAGATGATTGATGTTTTGATTATTGACGATGTTCACGAATTTGCAGGAAAACCGGGTACTCAAGATACATTTTTTCATATTTTTAATCATTTGCACCAATCAGGCAAACAACTTATTCTAACATCCGACAGACCTCCTTCGGAGCTTAAAGGACTTGACGACAGATTAATTTCCCGTTTTAAATGGGCACTTACAACAGAACTGCAAGCTCCCGATTTTGAAACACGAGTTGCAATTATTAATAAGAATGCTGAAAAAGCAGGTATTGAAATGTCTTCCGATATTATAAATTATATTGCGGAAAATATTACGGGCAGCATAAGAGAGCTTGAAGGTGCAATGATATCTTTATTGGCTTATGCAACTTTAATGAAAGAGGAAATAACTTTTGAATTTGCAAAATCAAAAATTGATCGTCTGGCTCTTAAACCTAAAAAAGAGATAACAATAAAACATATACAGAAAATAGTTTGCGATTATTATAATATAAGTCAAGAAGCATTACAATCCAGAAACAGAAAGAGGGAGATCGTTCAAACTCGGCAAATAGCAATGTATTTTGCAAAGAAATTTACAAAATATTCTTTATCTGCCATAGGAGCTGAAATAGGAGGCAAAAATCACGCAACCGTATTATATGCCGATAAGGTTATAAAAGATCAACTCACTTATGATAAAAATCTGCAACTGCAAATAGAAGACATCGAAAAGCGGATAGAAACCTATAAGTAAGGTTTTTTATTTTCAGATGCTGAATGCAGAAGTTAATTCTACAGGCTCTGCTTCATTATCTTAAAATAAAACAGTTCGTTTTTATTATTTTTGATTCGGATAAAATAAATTCCCGACGGAAAATCTTGTAAATTAATTTCCGTATTTTCGGAATTCGGTTTCACTTCTTTAATTATTTTTCCTTCAATTGTTGTAATGCTTACGGAACTTACATTTTTCGGATTAATACTTTTAATATAAAAAATGCCGTTTGTCGGGTTAGGATAAATCAAAACAGAATTTTTTCCGTTTAAATTTACCGATAAAGGATCTTCAATGCTTACGTTTATCGTATCGGAATTTTCGCAAGTATTGGCATCTTCAACCGTAACGGAAAAATCATAATTCCCGGCACCTAAAATATTTCCGTATATCGTCAGTGTTTGTTCCGTTGAATTATCACTCCACAAATAAGATGAAAATCCGGCTCCGGCATCAAGAATCAGTGTATCACTTGTTAAAATTGTCGTATCATTTCCGATAAAAACAGAGGGCAGAGCATTAATTGCTATGTTTGCCGTTCCCGAGAAATCCGTTCCTGTACAATTTGCATCCGAAAGTGCCGTAAGAGCATACGTGCCGGCATCGGAAACCGTAAAAATATAGGGATTATCGGAAGTTGTTTCACTGAAAGTGTTTGTTCCGTCAGTATAAGAAATATCCCAAGGTGCCGTTCCTGTTAAGTTTACGGCTATATCAGCCGTTTTGCCTTCGCAAATTTCTGCATCGCCGGAGAGTATTGCCGTAGGCAAAT